>JAEUKG010000867.1 GCA_016794325.1 Myxococcales bacterium
GAGCGATCGCGATCCGTCGGGCGTGCATCGACCCCGCCCACGGAGGCGGCCCGCGCGGCGCGGAGGCGGCGTGCAACGCGCGCTCCGAGGACTCGCACCACGCGCGCATCGACACGTGGCTGGAGCCGGGGACGTATTTCGTCGTGGTCGGCGGGCGCGGCGCGGGCGCGCAGGGCGCGTACACGCTCGAGTACCGCGTCGTGAAGTGACCGGCGCCGTCAGGAGCGGCGGCGCGCGGCGTAGTGGTACGCGGTGTACGCCGCCGCGATGTGGCAGATCCAGCCGAGGGTGCCCGTGGATCCGATCCACAGCCCCGGGGTGACGAGGAGCCAGAACACGCCGCGGAGGAACGCGCCGTTGTAGATCTGACCGAGGCCAGGGATGAAGAGGGACAAGACGGCGGCGGTACCAGCGGAGGAGGAGCGGCTCATGAAGCACCGAGAAGCTGCGCACGCCCGGCGGCCTCGGCAAGGCGGGGCGACACCCACCTCCACGCACCCCGCCCTCGACCGCGCCACCGTGGCTGGACTGCGCGCTCGCCTGCTCGGCTGGTTCGCCGAGCACCAGCGCGATCTCCCCTGGCGCCGCACCCGCGATCCGTACGCGATCTGGGTGAGCGAGGTGATGTTGCAGCAGACGCGGGTGGAGACGGTGGTGCCGTACTACCACCGCTTCCTCGCGCGCTTCCCGGACGTCCACCACCTCGCCGACGCGAGCGCGGACGACGTGCTCGCCGCGTGGAGCGGGCTCGGCTACTACCGCCGCGCGCGCCTCCTCCACCGCGGGGCGGCGCACGTCGCGCGCGAGCTCGGCGGCGATTTGCCGGCGACGGTGCAGGGCCTGCTCGCGGTGCCGGGCATCGGCCGCTACACCGCGGGGGCGATCGCCAGCATCGCGTTCGACGTTGCGGCGCCGCTCGTCGACGGCAACGTGGCGCGCGTCCTCGCCCGGCTGTTCGCCATCGGCGACGACCCGAAGTCGACCGCGGGCGCGGCGCGCACGTGGGCGATCGCGGAGGCGCTGGTGAGCCCGCGGGCGCCGGGCGCGTTCAACCAAGCGCTGATGGAGCTCGGGGCGACTGTGTGCGTGCCGCGAGGCCCGAGGTGCGGAGGGTGCCCGGTCGCGGCGCTGTGCCGTGCTCGGGCGGAGGGCCTCGAGCACGAGCTCCCGCGCGTGAGCCCGAAGCGCCCGCCGCGCCGGGTGGATCTCGTGGCGATCGTGGCGCGTGACGCGTCGGGTCGCGTCCTCCTCGGGCAGCGCGACGAGTCGGGGACCTTCGCGTCGATGTGGGAGCCGCCGATGGCCGAGAGGGGCGCGCCGCTGCCGGTCGCGACGAAGGGGGCCCGGCGGGTGGGCGAGGTGACCCACGTCCTCAGCCATCGGCGGCTGCACATCGAGGTGCACGCGGCCGAGGGCGCGACGGCGCCGCGCCGCGCGGTCGGCGGCTACCGGCGGTTCCGCTGGGTGGCGATGGGGGACCTCGGCGAGGTGGGGCTGGCGACCGTGTCGCGGAAAGTGCTCGCCGCGGCCGGGTGTGATTGAATGCCCGTCGTGCCCTCGCTGCGCCCGGAGCCGAACCGCGTCGTCGTCGTCTCGGCCGACGCCGAGGACGCGCGCGCGCTGGCCTCCGAGCTGGGCGCGGACGGTCACGCGGTCGAGACGCGCGCGAGCGCGGCCGAGGCCGCGGCGATCGTCGGCGCCGGCGGCGTCGACGTGTTGGTGGTCGACGTCGGCCCTGCGGCCGCCCTGTCCGAGGCGGTGATGCTGTTGAAGCGCGTCGCCGGTGACGACCTCGTCCCGGTCGTCGCGTGCGCGGCGCGCGGGGACGCGCCGGCGCGCGTCGCCGCGCTCCTCGCGGGCGCCGACGAGCACCTCGGTCGACCGGTCGAGCGCCGCGAGCTCCTCGACGCCGTCGCGCGGCAGGCGAGCGCGCGCGCCGCGCACCGCGCGCTCGTGCAGGCGCAGGCCGCGCTCGAGCGGGCGCTCGGCGTCGACGCGACCACCGGGTGCCTCAGCCCACGCGCGATCCGCGAGCGGCTGGAGGCTGACTTCGCCCGCGCCGAAGCCCGGCACGAACCGCTCGCGTGCGCGATCGTCGACGTCGATCACCTGAAGCTCGCCAACGACGCGGGCGGCCGCGAGGCCGGCGATCGCATCCTCTTCGGCGTCGCGCAGGTGGTCCAGAAGAGCCTCCGCGACACCGACTCGGTCGGCCGCTACGGCGGCGACGAGCTCCTCGTGCTCCTGCCCGGCGCCCACTTCGCCGGCGCCTCGCGGGCCGCGACGCGCATCTTCCGCGACGTGGTCGCTCGCTTGCGCGAGTTCCCGGGTCGCCCGGCGCTCTCGGTGTCGATGGGGGTCGCGCTCTTCCCGACGCGAGAGGTCCGCACGGCCGGCGAGCTCGTGCTGGCGGCCCACGGCGCCCTCGACAAGGCGAAGCGCGACGGCGGCGCAGAGCTGTGCGTCTTGCAGCAGGAGGGCCTCTGGTACACGCGCCGCGGCGACGAGAAGCGCCCGGCCAGCTGAGGTGCGCGGAGGCGGGTTCCTCGACGCGCCCTTTCGGTGTAGGTTGAGGGCGCCCGCGCTCCGGGCCCTTCCTCATGCGCCGCTTCCTCCTCGCCCTCGGCCTCCTCGGCGCGCTCCTCGGCACCTCGGGCGTCGCGCGAGCGGGTGACTTCGACCTCGACGACGATCCGCAGCCGTCGAAGCCGGAGCCCGCCAAGGACCCGGCCGCCGGCAAGGGCGCCCCGGCGCCGTTGATGCCGCCGCCGCCGGTGGCGACCATCCGCGGTCACGCCTACTCGCTCCGCGAGTGCCTCGCGCTCGCCGATCGCAACCACCCGAACCTCTGGGCCGCGCGCGCGCGCCTCGCGTTCGCCCATGGGCAGCTCGACGAGGCCAAGTGGCTGCCGTGGATGCAGGTCGGCGCGGACGTCACCGCCGGCATCCTCCCGCGCCTCGGCGGCACCGCGTTCTACAACGAGACGCCGATCTCCCTGCGGAACCAGCCGTTCCTGGGGCTCGCCGACCCGCAACCGTTCCTCCAGTTCAGCGTGGGCGGCGTGCTCCCGCTCTGGACGTTCGGGAAGATCTCGGCCGGTCGCGAGGCGGCCGAGGCC
Source organism: Myxococcales bacterium (assembly GCA_016794325.1). Classification (GTDB taxonomy): domain Bacteria; phylum Myxococcota_A; class Polyangia; order Polyangiales; family Polyangiaceae; genus SXNL01. Next base: position 3,120 of record JAEUKG010000867.1, read on the forward strand.
AACGTCCGATTGAACGAGTGGGAGGTGGAGAAGCTCCGCCAGCAACTGCGGATGGACGTCCGCCGCGCGTATTTCGGGCTCATGCTCGCGCGCGACGCCCAGTACCTCCTCGACGAGATCATCTCGCTGCTCGACAAGAGCATCGCGAACATGAAGAAGAAGCTCTCCAAAGGGGAGGCCGGCATCGAGGAGGTCGACCGCCTCCGGCTCGAGCTCTACCGGGAGGAGACGCTCGCGCGCTCCGGCGAGCCGAAGCGCGGCGAGACGTACGCCATCGCCGCGCTCCGATTCCTCACCGGGGTCCAGACCGCGTTCGACATCCCCGACGAGCCGCTCAAGCGGCCGACGAAGGTCCTCGGGCCGGTCGTGCAGTACCTCACGGCCGCGAGGCTCCACCGCGGTGAGGTCAACCAAGCCCGGTCGGGCGTCGTCGCGCGTCGAGCCCTCGTCGACCTCGCGCGCGCGCGCCTCTACCCCGACATCGGCATCGGCTACCGCGTCTCGTACGGCGTAGCCCCGAGCGCGACCATCCAGAACACGGCGTGGGTCGGCGACCCCTTCAACTACTTCGGCTACGGCTTCGCGGTCGGCGCCCGGTGGAACCTCGACCTCTTGCCGCAGTCTGCGCGCGTCGCGCAGGCCGAGGCCCAGCTCGACGAGGCGCGCGCCTTCGAGCGGCTCGCCCTGGGTGGCGTCGCCGTCGAGGTGGAGAACGCCTACGGGATCGCCGTCGAAGCCAAGACTCGCGAGGAGTACTGGGACAAGGCCGAGCACCGCACGCGCCAGTGGATCTCGACCACCCAAGACAGTATCGACCTCGGGACCAAGGACGAGCGCGCGCTCCTCGAGCCGCTGCGCGCGTACTTCAACGCGCGCGTGAACCACCTGTACGCGTTGATGGACTTCAGCGTCGCGCTGAGCGACCTCTCGCGCGCGACGGGTTGGGACGCGTTCGCGCCGATCGACTGACGCGCCGCCGTCAGTACGGACAGGTCGCGAACGTGAGGACCGCGAGCACGCGCGCCTGGACCACGTCGAACTCGCGCAGGGCGAGGGTGATCTCCGCGTCGCGGAGCGCGGAGGCCGCGGCGACGAGCTCGAGGCTCGTGCCTTTGCCCTCCTGGAAGGCGCGGCGGACCAGATCGTCGGTCTGCTGGGCCAGGCGCCGGCCCTCCGTCGCCACCTTCTTCCGCTCCTCGGCGACCTCGACGCCCCGCTTCGTCTGCTCCATCTGGATCGTCGCCGTCCGGACGATCGACTCGTAGCGGAGCTCGGCCTGGCGGATCTGCGCGTTCGTGTCCCGCATCGTGCCGTAGCGGGCGCCGCCGTCCCAGATCGGGATCGACAGGAGCCCCTGGATGTTCCACGTGGTGGTCGGGCTCGCGCCGGTGTCGATCGTCGTGGACGAGACGGAGCTCTGCGCCGAGAGCGTCGGCAGGAACTGAAGCTTCGCGTCGTACGCGGCCCTCTTGGCGACGTCGACGCGCCGGTGAGCCGCGACGACGTCGGCGCGCTCCTCGAGCGCCTCCGGACGGCATTTCTGGACGGCCTCTTGCTCGAGGCCGTCGAGGCGGACCCTGCTCGAGACGCCCACCTGCTCGGGGATGCCGATCGCGAGGCCGAGCGCCTCGCGCGCGCGCCGGAGCGACTCGTCGCCGGTCACGAGGGTCGCGCGCGCCGCCTCGACGTCCTGCCTCGCGCGCACGACGTCGAGGCCGGTGGCCGCGCCGAGATCGAGCTTGCGCTGGGTGAGGTCGAGGCGCTCGAGCGAGTTCCGCAGGCCGCTCCGATTGAGCTCGGCGATGCGCTCGGCGGTGAAGACACCGATGATGGCCTGCGCCACCGAGAGCGCGATCTGCCGCTTCTGGTCCTCGACGCCGAGCGACGCGATCGCGCGGTTCTCGTTCGCGGTGCCGATCGCCCACCAGGCGCGGGGCGCGAAGAGCGGCTGGGCGAGGGTGATGGATCCGTTCACGAAGGTCGGGAACGGCGTGCGCACCGTCGAGAAGACGGGGACTCCGCCGGCGCCGATGCCGGCGACCTGCTTGGTCTCGTTGGTGATGAACTGGTTCGTGAAGGTCCCGGTCGCGTTGAGCGTGGGCAGCGCGGTGGCGAGCGCCTGCCGCCACTGGGCCTCGGCGCGCGTGACCTCCTCGAGGGCGACGCGTAGCTCCACCGACCGCGCGCGGACGTGGGCGAGCGCCTCTTCCCAGGTCGCGATCTCCCGTCGGGCGGGGCTGACGGGGGCGAGCATCGGGTCGGTCACCCGAGGGGGCAGCGGCGTGTCCGGGCTCGCCGGCGCGGGCTGGGCGCTCGCGACGCCGCACGTGAGCGTCGCCGTCACGAAACCGAGGAAGGCGCGAAGACGCATGCCGAGGACGTTAGAGCGGTTTTTCGCTCAGGGCTCGCGAAAAGGACGTCGAGCCGGGGTCAGCGGACGGTCGCGACGCGGGACAGGTCGAGCCCAGCCTTGAGCGTCGCGAATGCCCCGCGGAGCTCGCCGACGCTGATCCGGAAGGGGGCCGCCACCTCCGCGAACGACAGGGGCACGGAGTCGGCGCGGACGACGGCGTAGGCGACGGCGGCGGCGAGGCTCTTCGTCCCCACGCGGAGGAGCTCGGGATCCGTCTGGGCGAGGACGTCCCTCGCGAGCCCGCGGGCGCGGACGCGCTGCTTCTTGTCGAGCGGAAGGTGTGCGAGCCCGGATAGGAGGGCCTTCCGGAACTCCTCGGAGAGCTCCCGGCGGACGGCGTCCTCTGCGGAGCCCGCCGGTACCTCTCCGGACGCGAGGAGGGCGCGGCGTCGGGCGAGCCGCTCGGGCGACGCCGCCCGAGCTTCGGGGGCGCCTCGATCGAGCCACCGCAAGAGCTCGGCGTGCTCCCGCGGCCGTTGCGCCGACGGAGTCGAGGTGAGCACCGCGCGGGCCTGATCCAGCCGCCCGAGGCAGCCGAGCGCGTGGGCGTACGAGGCCGCGACGTCGCAGTGGTCGCCGGCGCGGACGTAGGCGAGCTCGAGGTGGGGGAGGGCGTCGGCCGGGCGGCCGAGCGCGACGTCGAGGAGGTGCCCGAGGTTGTGGGCGTACCAGGGGTTGTCCGGCGCCGCCGCCAGGGCGCGGCGGTAGGCGGCGTGGGCGAAGTGGTAGTGACCGAGGAGCGTCTGGCACAACGCGAGGGTCGCCCAGGCGCGGTCGTCGCCGGGCACGTGGGCGACGACGCGGCGCGCGTGCAGCGACGCCCGCCAAGGCGAGCGCTCCGCCAAGAGCTCGGCGAGCTTGCGGTGGGCGAAGAGGTAGTCGGAGCTGCCGTCCTCGGCGACGCGGGCCAAGCGATGGAGGAGGGGCAGGGCGCCGCTCGGGTCGAGCGAGCCTTCGAGGGTGCGCGCGACGGCCCGGCGCAACCTATCCGCGTCTGTCCCTCTCATGGGTACTTCGTACGGTGTAGCGGCTCGATCGTGGTCGTGCAACCGCGGGCGGCGTTTTCGGGCCGCGGTGGGCGCACACGCCGGACGACCGGATGGGAGGTTCTCGGCCTCAACGAAACGAGATGATGCGCTGCTGGTGCAGCTCGCACAGGATCCGCATCGCGTCGAGCGGTGGCATCCCGCTCACGTCGAGGATCATCTCCAGGTTCGACATGCCGTCGATGTGGGAGAGCACGAACCCCGCGCGGTGATCGATCGAGAGCCACCGCAGCTGCTCGCGCGGGACCATGACGAGGGGGACGCGATCCAGCGATCCCAGCTTCGCGGTGTACATCTGGATGAGGACCTCGCGGGACTCCTCGGCGCAGGCGCGCACCTCGGCGTCGTCGGGGGCCTCGGCGAGCAGCGCCTCGGCGATCTCGAGCGCCCCGGTGAAGTCCCCGAGCGCGAAGCGCTCCTTCATGTCAGCGCGCTTCGGGCTCGCCGCCGTGGTCGCCACCGGCGTCGGCCGCCCGCCGGCCGCGGCCACGAGGCCGCTCGGCTCGCGAGCGACGAGCCCCTCGGCCTTCACGACCGGCATCGCGAACGCGGAGGGCTCGCGCGCCATCAGCGCCGCGGCGTCGTCCTTGCCGAGGACCGCGCTCGGCTCGCGCCCCACGAGGTCCTCGAGCACCGGGCGCGTCTCGGGCGGCGGCGGCACCGAGCCGGGCAAGGGCGGCGGCGGCTCGATCG
>JAEUKG010000868.1 GCA_016794325.1 Myxococcales bacterium
GAGCGATCGCCTGGCGTGCCTGCGCGCCGCGGGCTCCACCCGGCCTCCCACCGCCCGCGACGAAGGCCGCTCGGCGGCGTCCGACGTGTGCGCGACGCTCCGCGAGGTCGGCGAGCGCCAGCGGTGCATCGAGGTCGTGGCGCCGGCCAAGGTCTTCGCCAAGGACGCGGTCCGGGTGTGCAGCGGGCTCCTCGCCTCGCCCGACAAGATCGCGTGCCTCGGCAAGGTGCGCGATCGCACCTACGGCGCCAAGGACGTGCCCGCCTGCCAGCAGCGGCGCACCGTGAGCGAGCGCCTCGACTGCCTCGCGACGACCGGACGCTCCGCCGAGCTCGCGCGCGCCATGAAGTGACGCGCGGGCCTCTCCGAAGAACGGACCAGAATGGCTCCGGGCGCGCTCTTCAGCGCCCCGGGATCTTCCCCTTCGGGTCGTCGGCGAGGTTCCGGCAGAATTGCGCGGAGAGCTCGCGCGCCTCGGGCACGTCGAAGATCACGAAGTGCCCGTCGGACTTGCCGGCCGGCGCGAACTGCGCGATCGCGCCGCTCGCTTGGCCGCCCGCGAGGTTGCCGGAGGCGCCTCCGGCGGGCACGGTGAGGTCGCCGAGCCCCGACCACGCGGCGGCGGCGATCGGTCGCGTGCCCGGCGCGAGGCGGGGCAGGCCGAGCGCGACCGCGCCCGCCTCGATCGAGGCCGGCGGCGTGTAGCTGTCGCCGACGCCGGCGCCGTCGATGCCCTCGGTCATGAGCACGCTCTTCGGCCGGAAGCCGGGGCGCGGGCTCTTGATCGTGAAGCGTGCATAGTGCAACGGATCGGTGACGTCGATGAGCGCCTGGACGAGCCCCATCGCGGGGTGGAAGAGGTCGAGCTCCTTCTTCGTCTCCGCGTTGAGCCCGAGGAGGGTCGCCACCGCGCCCGCGACGCTCGGCTGCGGCTTCGTCTTCTCGAGGAGCGAGACCGCGATGAACGCCCCGGAGCCCGACAGCACGCCGCCGCGCGCGGCGTCGTCGATCGCGAGGAAGAGCGGGCCGTTGAGGCCGCCCTGCGAGTGGCCGACGAAGAGGAGGCGCGCGGGGTCGAAGTGGACGTCTCTGCCCGTGCGCGACGTCGCCGCCGGCACCACGGTCTTGCCGCCCTCGAACAGCCGAGCCTGGACGAGGACGTCGATCGCCGACTGCCGGTTGTTCGTCCGCGCCGCCGTCGGGTTGTTGAGGTTGAAGAAGAGGAGCTGGATGTTGCCCTCTTTGTTCGGATCGCTGTCGGGGGGCGCGCCCGGCCGCGCGCCGTGGAAGATCTGGTCGACGCCCATCGAGGCGATGCACTTCTTCGCGAGCTCGCGGCCGACGGAGCCGCCCTCGTCGACCACCGAGCGGTAGTCGCCGCCGGTGCCGTGGGCGTAGAGCGCGATGGGATAGCCCGCGGCCGGCTCCGGGCACGCGGCCTCCTTGGGGACCACGAGGGCGAAGCGCATCGAGAACGTGCTCGCGACGATCGGCTTGCCCGCGGCGTCGAGCTTGAAGCCTCCGCCGTCGGCGATCTGCGAGAAGGGGAGCTTGCCGTCCTGGTAGTTCGGCACCGGCCCGTAGGAGCCCTCGTACACGTCGTAGTCGGCCTTGCCCTCGCGCGCCGTCCACCCCGACGCGGTGGGGGCGGGGACCTCCTTCTTCGCGTGATCGGCGACGACGAGCAGCTCGGCGGTGGGGTCGTTGGTGGTGAAGACGGTGAGGTGGGCGACGTCGGCGGCGGGGACGCCAGCCTTGCCGAGCTCCTCGATCGCGGGCCGCCACTGCGCCGCGAGCGCCTGCGTGCGCGCCGTCGCCGGCCGCAGGCCGAGCACCTCCTCGAGCTCGCCGGAGGGCGCGACCTTCGCTCCCCCCGCGCCCCGCGCGCGCCGCGTCACGACGAACGCGTAGCGGGTCTTCGGCGCGAGGGGGTAGCCGGTCGCGGGGGCGAAGCCGAGCGTGCGCGGCAGCCAATACACGCCCTCCTCCTCCTGCCACTTGAGCTGGATCATCCGACGGCTGCCGCGCTCGGGCGACGCTGGGTCCACGTCCATGAGGAAGGCGGTCGCGCCGGGGTCGCGCGATGCGGGAGGATCGGCGGGGAGGCTCGCGGGATCGAGCGAGCCCTCGAACCGCACGTAGCCCGCCGCTGCCGGCGAGAAGCCGGCCAGGAGGCCCTTCGTCGCCTTCACGTACGCGTCGACGAGGATCAACTTGAAGGGGCTGTAGAAGCCTGCATAGTGCACGGTCCCGTCGGCGTCGCGGCGGAGATCGCTCGGGAAGGGGTGGTCGTAGAACGTGGGCCCGTCGAGCGCGTCGAGGCTCTCGGGGACGACGAACTTGGACACGACCGCGCTGCTGCCGGAGCTGTCGCCGCTTTCACCACACCCGCCTCCCGCAAGCGTTGCGCCGGTGCCCGCGACGAGGAGCGACGCGCCCAAGAAACTCCGCCGGATCATGCACGTTGCTATAGCATCGGCCAGGTCGACCCGCGCGCTGAATCCCAGGGGGCCGGAGCTCGTCCAACGAGAGGCGACCCGCGCGAGCCCTGGGCATCGGAGCGCGATCGCGAGGGAGGCTCTTGACCCAATGAAGATCGACAAGTCGAAGTTCCTGGTGCTGACGAGCGTTCTCGCCGCCGGCACCGCCGCCGCGGCGATGAGCACCGGCGCGTGCACCACCACCACCAACAACCCGACCGACGGCGGCACGTCCAGCGTCGACGGATCGAGCGGCGGGACCGACGGATCGAGCGGTGGGACCGACGGATCGAGCGGCGGCGGCGACGGAGCTACCGACGGCGGCGGCGACGGCAGCGCCTGCCTCGGCGACGACAAGGTGCTGAACCCGTCGTGCTCTTCGTTCCTCGAGGCCGGCACCGACGCCGGAGGCAGCTGCGTCACGTCCCTCGACGGTCAGAGCGCCTGCACCTCGTTCCAGACGAACCTCCGCAACGGCGTCGCGCGCGAGGCCGTCAACTGCCTGAAGATCGCGCCGACCTGCGAGGCCCTCCCGGATCCGGTGTCCGGCTGCCTCGATCAAGCCGCCGCCAAGGCCTGCCCCGACACGAGCGTCGACGCGCTCTGCACCGCCGAGCTGGCGAAGTGCACCGCGGGCGCGATCACCAAGGCCGACTGCGTGAAGTACATGACGGCCCTCACGCCGGCGGCGCGCACCAAGTTCACCACGAACTGCGCCGACGAGCTCGGGTGCTCCCTGAGCAACGCCGACACGGTGAAGTCCTGCATTCTCTTCGGCCTCTGACCCGGGCGGCGTGACCGCGACGGTCCCGGATCCGCCCCCGTGGGCGTCGTCGCTCACGAGCGTGGGCACGACCGGCACCAACGGCAAGACGACGACGACGACCTGGATCGCCAAGGCGCTCGCCGCCCACGGCGGTCCGGTCGTTCGCGCGACGACGATCGGGTTCTACCTCGACGACGAGGAGCTCCGTCACGAGAAGTCCTACGACGGCTTCCTCGCCACGATGCGCGAGGGGCTCGATCGCGGGGCGCGCTTCGCGAGCGTCGAGCTCACCAGCGAGGCGCTCGCGCAGGGGTTCGCGCGGGCGTGGCCCTGCCAGGTCGGGGTGTTCACGAACCTCTCCCACGACCACCTCGACGCGCACGGCAGCCCCGAGCACTACCTCGCCAGCAAGGCCCAGCTCTTCCTCTCCCTCGAGCCGGGCGCGACGGCGGTGCTCAACGCCTGCGACGAGACCGCGCCCCTCTTGCGCGAGGTCGTACCCGTCGGAGTATCCGTGTACGGATACGGGGTCCCGTCCCGCGGCGCGCCTGGCATCGACCTCGACCTCGAGGCGACGTCGGTGCAGCTCGGCTGGGACGGGACGCGCATCGGCCTGCGCGCGCGCGGCGCGCTCGCGAGCGCCGGCTTCCCGGCCGAGCTGAAGGTCCGCGCGATCGGCGCGGTGTACGCCGAGAACGCGCTCGCGGCCCTGCTCGGCGCGTACGCCACCGGCCTCGCGCCCGACGCGGCGGCGCGCGCCATCGCGGCCGCCCCCGCGCCTCCGGGGCGGTTCGAGATCGTCGCCGAGCGCCCCTGGGTCGTCGTCGACTACGCGCACACCCCCGACGCCCTCGCGCGCACCGTCGCGGCCGGGCGAGAGCTCGCGGGTGCGTCCGGCCTCACCGTGGTCTTCGGGGCGGGCGGCAAGCGCGATCGCGACAAGCGAGCGCCGATGGGCGAGGCCGCGCGGTCCGCCGATCGCGTGATCCTCACGAGCGACAACCCGAGGAACGAAGACCCCGCCGACATCGCGCGGGCGATCGCCCAGGGGCTCGCTGGCCACCCCGCCGTCGCGACCGAGCTCGACCGCGCGCTCGCGATCGGTCGCGCGATCGCCGAGGCCGGGCCGAGCGACGTCGTCCTCGTCTGCGGCAAGGGGCACGAGCGCGAGCAGACCATCGGCGGCGTCGTCCGCCCGTTCTCGGACGCCGACGTCGCGCGCGCGGCTCACGCGCGGCGCTGAGCGCCGCTCACTTCACGTATTCGACCGGGCGCCGCTCGGCGGGGGCGTGCGGTCGGCGGCTCTCGGCGATCCAGAACGCGGTGAGGAACACGAGCAACGCCGCCGCGAGCGCGAAGAAGATCTTGGCCTTGGGATCGGGGCTCGTGCGCTCGACGAGGAGGAGCGCGGCGCGCCGCACGGCGTCGTCGTCGGCGTCGCGCGCGAGCCTGGGGCCGCGCTCGCGCACGGCGCGGAAGTCGCCGCGGCCGAAGGCGGCGACGAGCGCCTGGAGCGCGGGGTCGCCGGGGAAATCCTTCGCGAAGGCCGGCCCGCGCGCCGGCGCCTCCGGGTCGCGTCGCGCGGCGCGCTCACCCTCCGCGCCCTCGCCCGCGACGTCGCGCGGCGCGGCCGGCTCGGCGTCGTCCGCCTCGCCCGCGTCGGCTGCGCCCGCGCCCACCTCGGGCTCGGCGCTCGCGTCCGCGTCGGCTGCGTCCGCGCCCGCCTCGGGCTC
>JAEUKG010000878.1 GCA_016794325.1 Myxococcales bacterium
CCCGGTGCCCTGCACGACGAAATTCGGCTCGAGCGGGGTGAAGAAGCCGTCGCCCGTCACGCCGGTGTCGAAGGCGTTCGAGGGGTCGTTGTTGACGAAGCGCGCGCGGAAGATGCCGCCCTGCTCGGCGGCGCCGCCGACGACGGACACGTCCATCCCGGTCGCGACCGTGAACGCCCCGGTGCCGACGACCTTGCCGCTGCTCGACGTGATCGTGACGTCGTGTTTGCCGAGCGCGGCCTTCGGATCGATGGCGAGGTGCGCGGTGAGGGTGCCGTCGCCTGCGACCTTGACGTCGGAGACGGTGACGAGGGGGTCGCCGAAGTCGACGGTGAGGCCGTCCTGGCCGACGCGCTGCGCGCTCAAGACGACGTCGAGCTCGCGCCCGGCGACGCCTTTGCTCGGGACGACGAGGTCGAAGCTCGCGCCGGCGGGGTCGCTCGCCGCGCCCTTGGCGCCGGCCGGGCCCGCGGCCCCGTCTTCGCCGCTGCACGCGGCGACGGTGGTGAACAGCGCCGTGACGACCGGCGCGAAGAGCCTTCGGTTCATGGGGGCGCCTGCCTTCACTTCAGCCGGATGGAGAAGGTGTATTTGCCGGTCGCGGGCTTGGCCCACGAGGCGTTGGCCGGGTCGCCGCTCGTCACGTAGACGTAGTACGTGCCCGCGTCGAGCGCCGTCGGCGGGTCGAAGATCGAGGCGCCGGGCTTGCCGATCTGGCCCGAGCGGCTGGCGAACACGGGCTCCACCTCGCCGAAGGCCTTGGTGAGGTCGACCTTGTCGGGGTCGCCCGCGGCCGCGGGGGCGATGCCGATCTTCACGTTGGCCTCGCGGTTGACCGCGAGCTCGACGAACTTCGCCGTCGCGAGCGTGATCTTGTACACGTCGAGCTCGCCGTCGGCGGCGCGAGCGCCGGTGACGAGCGCCGGCAACGTCGCGAGGTCCTGCGCGGTGCCCACGGTGCCGTGGGCGCCCGCGGCCTCGGAGGTCGCGGTGACGTTGACGCGCGACGCGCTCACCTCGTAGCCGAACTTCGCGGCGCTGCCGCCGGCGCCGGCCTGGTCGGTGACGATGACGTAGTAGTCTTGGCCGCCCGCGGCGACGGGGTGGACGATCGACGTCGCGCTGGTGACGCGCAGCGTGTCGGCGAACTTGCCGCTCGCCGGCAGGAAGTAGAAGCCGGGCTGGATGTCGCTCCCCTTGACGGTGAAGGCGAGCTCGACGATGCCGGCGCCGTCGTTCGTGAGCTTGTAGAGCCCGGTGTCGAGGGGCTTGGCGAGGTTCTCGCCCGTCTTGGGGGTGCCGAGGACGAGCTGGGTCGGCGTGCGGGGCTGGTAGGCGATGGCCTCGGGGCCGCTCAGGAAGGTGCGGATCGCCTGGTCGCCCGCCATGTTCGACAGGGTGATCGCCGCCTTGCCGCTCGCGGTGGGCTCGGCGAGGACGAGCGCCTGGAGATCGGTGGCGGTCGCGAGCAGGAAGCCGTTCGCCTGCAGGCCCGGCGCCTCGAGCTTGAGGTTGTCGGTGCCGCCGAACGCGGCGCTGCGATCGAGGTTCTTGATCGTGACCTTGCCCAAGCCGCCCTGAGAGACGGGCTTGTCGAGGCTCACGGCGATCGGCGAGCCGACCACGAACGCCTTCGCTCCGGTGACCGTCTTGCCACCCGTCGTGATCTTCACGTCGCGCGGCCCGGTGGGCGCGGCCTTGTCGATCGTGAGCTTCACCGCCACGCTCGTCGGGCTGATGACCTGCACGTCGGCCGCCTTCACGCCGGCGCCGAAGTCGAGCTGCGGCGCGTTCGCGTCGAACTTGGTGCCGATGGCGGTGACCACGACGGTGTC
>JAEUKG010000908.1 GCA_016794325.1 Myxococcales bacterium
CTCGCGCGCGAGGAGCGCGACGCCCTCGCGCGCGCCGAGCGCGAGGCTCGCGCGCTCTCGATCGCGCGCGAGGCCGAGGCGGGCGCGCGGGACCGCGAGCTCGCTCAGGAGCGCGCGCGCCTGGAGGCGCAGACGACGGCGTTCGCGGCGCAGATGTCGGCGCTCGCGCCCGAGCTCGTGGCGACCCTGAAGACGCTCGGCCACGAGCGCCTCGCCGCCGACCTCACGAAGCACCTCGGCCCGCTGTCGATCCTCGGGGGCGAGAGCGTCGCTGACGTCGCCGAGCGCCTGATCGGCTCGCTCCCCGTGGGAGCGGGCGCGAGGGTCGCCGACGTCTTGCCGCCCGCGCGCCCCGAAAACGGCCGCGCGAAGCGCGCGTGAGGTGCGTCGGCGCGAGATCGTGGCTCGTCGAGGCCCGCAGCGGCGCGAACGCCCCATCGAGCAAATTGCTCGATGGCGAGGCCGACCCGCCTGGGCGAAACCTGAGAGATGTCCATTCGCCGCCCGCACCTCTGGAGCTTCGGCGCCGTCGCCGCGGTCGCGCTCGCTTGCAGCGCCACGTCCCTCGCGCAGGGCGGAAAGATCGTCCCTGTCGTTTGTGTCGCCGCGACCCCGGCGGCGCAGGGCTACATGTGCGCTCCGAACTACCGCTGCGAGGGCCAAGGCTCGTCTTGGTCCTGCGTGAACAAGGACGGAAACCGGCTGAGCGCCGCGCGCTTCTCGCTCTGCGCCACGAGCCGCGACTGCGACGACGGGCTCTTCTGCAACGGCGCCGAGGTGTGCATGCCGGGAGCCCCCGGCTCGGACTACCGAGGTTGTGTCCTCGCTCCGCGCGGGCCGTGCCCTGCCAACCAGGCGTGCAACGAGGCGCTCGATCAGTGCGTCAGCACGTGCGCTGACGCCGATCGCGACGGTCACTTCGACGTCCGCTGCGGCGGTGACGACTGCGACGACGCCGACCCCGACCGTTACCCCGGCCACGTCGAGGTCTGCGACGCCGCGGGGCACGACGAGGACTGCAACCCCTGCACGGTGTCGAGCGAGAGCCAGCGCGACGGGGACAAGGACGCGGACGGATACGTCGACGTGAGGTGCTCGAACCCGTTCGTGTACGGCACGCCGACCGCCGGCATGTGCGGCCCCTCGCTCTTCGTCGACCTCGTCGCGAAGCGCGTCACGGGGCGCGACTGCGACGACGCGAACGAGGTGATCCGACCCGGCGTGATGATCTGCGCGGGCGCCGGGGTCTCGATCTGCCCGGCGAACGGCCCGCTCGCGTCGGGGACCACGCCCGGGCGCTACGTCGAGCGCGCGTGCCCCGCAGGAACGCGGTGCCAGCCGCAGCCGAACGGCACCGGCGTGTGCCGCTGAGCTGCGCGCGGCGCGCGCGGCCCTGATCGCCGCGCCCCACTCGCCGTCACCCGTGGTCACGGACGCAGGGAAAAATAGGCGATTTCTGTGGCACAGGAGCGACGGAGACCGCGGGAACGCGAGTTGCAAATCGTCGAGGCATGACCACCCGCCTCGTCGCTTCGCTCTTCGCGGTCCTCACCCTCGGCTCGACGGTGCTCGTCGCCTGCGAGGACGACAGCCCTGCCCCGGCCGTGAAGGCCGACGCGGGCGCCTCGTCGTCGAGCTCCTCGTCGTCGAGCTCCTCGTCGAGCTCGAGCGGCGGCGCCGACGCGGGCTCCGACGCCGCCAAGAGCGTGTGCCCGGTCGCGCCGGTGTCGTCGAAGGATCTCGACCCCTACTACCGCCCCGGTGCGCCGGCGCAAGCGGGGGCCTGCACCCCCGCGGAGATCGCGTCGATCCGCGCCGTGACGAGCCTCACCGACGTCATCGACGCGATCCACGCGACCTCGGCCGCTTGCCAAGCGTGCGCGATCACCGAGGACGGCGACGCCGCCACGGCGTGGGCGCCGGTGGTCGCGAAGGTGACGACGCCGCTCGGCCCGCAGCGCCGCGAGAACTTCGGCGCGTGCGTCGGCGCGAAGGCGGGAGACGCGGCGTGCGGCGAGGTCTACCAGAAGGCGCTCGAGTGCTACCGCTTCGCCTGCGACAGGTGCCCGGCGGCCGACAAGGCCGCGTGCGTCACCGACGTCGACCAGGGCGCGTGCTCCGACCTCTCCGACGCGCTCGCGCCGAAGTGCCCCTCGGCGACGCTCAAGCGGGCGACCGGGGCCTGCGGCACCAAGATCTCCGACCACGTGGCCGCGCACTGCGGGTGAGCAGGCACGAGCCGGCGGCGGGTGTCAGTCGTCCGTGAAGGGGTTGCGGTCGAAGACGAGCGGCTCGATCCCCGCCGTCGCGTTCGGCGCGACGGTCGACGAGGGCGCCGCCGAGGCGCGCGCCGGCGCCGCGGGCGGCCGCGCCGAGGGGTTCGCCGTGGCGGAGCCGGCGCGAGGTGGAGGAGCCGGCGAGCTGG
>JAEUKG010000917.1 GCA_016794325.1 Myxococcales bacterium
ACCGATGAGCGGCGGGCCTATTTCTTCCCAGGCTCGGGGAGGATCTGGCTGATCAGCTCGGCGTTGTTGGAGTACGTCCACATCCGGTCGACCTTGCCGTCCTTGTTGATGCGCGTGACGTCGACGAAGTGGTTCTTGAACTCGCGGTTCGTCGCCTTGATCGGCCCCCACGGGCCGGTGTGCGTGCCCGCGAACGTCCCCTCGAAGATCGCGTAGTCCTCGCACGCCCAGGAGTGCTCGGCCTCGACCTTGATGTCGGAGAACATCACCTTCCAGCCCTTGAAGACGTCGGCGATCGCCTTCTTGCCCTTCGCGTCCGCGGGCTCGTCGTAGGCGAAGAGCTCGATGTCGTCGGTCATCAGCGCGAGGAAGTCCTTCTCGGCGCTGGCGGTCAGCTTCGCGTAGAGGTGCTCGCGGACCCCGAGGAGCTTGGCCTCCTCGGCGCTTCCGCTCGCGCGGTGCTGCTCCCAGGTCGCCGAGTACGGCGGCACGGCGCGGATCGGCCGCACGTCGACCTCGGACGCCGGAGGCTTGGCGGTGCCGAGCTGCACCTCCATCGCGAGCTCGTCGAAATACGTCGCCTCCTCCGTCACCTGCCCGGCGCGGTCGAACCAGAGCAAGGTCGCGCCCACGTAGCCGTACGGCTTCTTGCCGGCGGCCTCGCTCGAGCCGCCTCGCACGAACTCGAAGAGGGCGACCTCGCGGACGTGCCAAGAGCGCGTGACCGTCACCTTCGCGTCCGGATCGTCGGCGAAGAGCGACTTGTATTCGCCCCACTTCGTCGAGCCCTCGATCGAGTAGCCGCGCGCGAGCGCGTCGGCGTCGTGCTTGTTGAAGGCCTCGGCGAAGGCTCGGATCCACCGCGTCTGTTGATCGAACGCGCTCTCGGGCCCCGCCGTCGCGCCCCCGGACGCGGCGGCGCTCGCCGTCGGCGCCGCCACGCTCGCCGTCGGCGCCGCGGACGAGGCCGGCGGCGCGTCCTTCTGTCCGCCCCCCTTGCACGCCGCCAGCGAACCGACGACGACGACGCACAGCCAGGTCCTCTTCATCATCATCATCACCGTTTGCACACCTTGAAGGTGCACTTGTTGGAGGCGCAGTCGGAGTTGAACTTGCACGCCATGCCGTTGCCGAGCTGCTTGCCGCCGCCGCCCGACTTGGCCTTGCAGACCTTGAAGGCGCAGTGGCCCGACGCGCAGTCGGAGTTGAAGGTGCACGACGCCCCGTTGGAGAGCTGCTTGCGCCCGCCCGACTTGGCCTTGCAGACCTTGAAGGCGCAGTGGCCCGACTCGCAGTCGGAGTTGAAGGTGCACCTCACGCCGTTGCCGAGCTCCTTGCCGCGCTCGCGCGACGAGGCCGAGCCGTCCGCGTCGGCGGCCGCGCTCGCGAGGACCACCGGATCGGCGGCGGCCCGCGCGTCCCCGCCGCCGAACGCCGGAACCACGAACGCCACCAGCGCCGCCGCCACGAAGCCCACGACCTTGAGTGTAGATCCCATTCCCATCGACCTCCTGCGGGTGGGGATTGCAATCCCCGAACCAGGCTGGCTCGAGGGAGAGGTTCGCCTGTTTTCGCGCTCTTCCGGGGATCTGCGGCGCGGCCGTGGCGCCGCGCGCCAAGGGGTGTGGTGGCGGGCGCCACGCGGCCTCGGGACCGTGGCGCGGCGCGCCACAGCGCCCGCGACGTCGGCCTCGCTGCGGTATGCTCGGGGTGTGGACGAGACCGAAGACGAGAAGCTCGCGATCCGTCGCACGGTCGACTTCGGCGAGCCTCGCTTCCGCATGTCGTGGACCGACAGGGCCGGCCCCCACACGGTGACGGTGTCCGAGCGCGTGGTCGTCGGCTCCGCCGACCGGGCTCGCATCGTCGTCGCCGACCCCACCGTGTCGCGCCTCCACGCCGAGCTCGAGCTCCGCGAGGACGGGCTCTGGGTGCGCGACCTCGGGAGCCGCAACGGCACCTTCGTGCGAGGGGTCTTCGTCGTCGAGGCGCGGCTGTCGTCCGAGCGCGAGATCCGCCTCGGCTCGATCACCGTCGCCGTCGAGCCGGCGGAGGCCCCAGCCGCGGCCCCGGGCTGGCCGTCGGACTCCTTCGGGCCTCTCGTCGGCAAGGCGCGAGGGATGCAACGCCTCTACGCGACCCTCGCGAGGGTCGCGCCCACCGAATATTCGGTCCTCGTCCAGGGCGAGACCGGGACCGGCAAGGAGCTCGTCGCGCGCGCGATCCACGAGGCCTCGCCGCGCCGGCAGGGGCCGCTCGTCGTCGTGGACTGCGCCGCGATCCCGGAGACGCTCCTCGAGAGCCAGCTCTTCGGTCACGCGCGCGGCGCCTTCACCGGCGCCGTGGCGGCGCGCGTCGGCGACGTGGAGGCGGCGAACGGCGGGACCCTCTTCCTCGACGAGGTCGGGGAGCTGCCGCTGTCGATGCAGCCCAAGCTGCTCCGCGTGCTGGAGTCGCGCACGATCCGGCGGGTGGGCGAGAGCCAGGCGCGCCCGGTCGACGTGCGCGTCGTGTCGGCCACTCACCGCGACCTCCTGGCGATGGTGAACGCGGGGACCTTCCGGGAGGATCTCTACTTCCGCCTCGCCGCGATCCCGGTGCAAGTCCCGCCGCTTCGCGAGCGGGTCGAAGACGTGCCCCTCCTCGTGCGCCGCTTCCTCCCGCGCGGCCACGACGGGGTCCTGCCCGCGGAGCTGACGGCGGAGCTCGCCGAGCGGCGATGGCCGGGGAACGTGCGCGAGCTGCGCAACTTCGTCGAGCGCGCCGTCGCCCTCGGCCCGCGGGAGGCGCTCGCGCTCCACCGCGCCGCCGACGCCCGGGCGAGCGCTCCGTCGGTCGAGGCGGCGGTGGAGCGCGCTCCGGCCGAGGCGCTCCCACCGAACCCGTTCGCGGCGGTGAGCCTCGACCAGCTCTACAAGGATTTCCGCGAGCAGTGGAGCGACCACGGCGAGCGCGTGTACCTCGAGAGGCTGCTCGACGAGCACGGCGGCAACGTCGCCGCTGCCGCGGAGCGCGCCGGCCTCGATCGCACCCACGTCTACCGGCTGCTGCGCAAGCACCGCCGCTGACGAGGCGGCTACTTCCCCTGGCGAGCCAAGCCGAGGATCTCGCTCGTGCTCGCGTACGTCCACATCCGGTCGACCTTCCGGTCCTTGTCGATGCGCGTCACGTCCAAGAAGTGGCTCGTGAACTCGCGCCCGGTCGGCTTCACCGGGCCCCAAGGGCCGGTGTGCTTGCCCGAGAACGTCCCCTCGAAGATGACGAACTCCCCGCAGCGCCAGGTGTGCGTCGCGTCCATGCGCATGTTCGAGAAGGTGCCGTGCCACTCCTTGAAGGCCGCGGCGACGCCGGCCCGCCCGAAGGCGTCCTTCGGGTCGTCGAGCTCGGAGAAGACGACGTCCTCGGAGAGCATCTCGAACAGCCCTCGCTCCGAGTTCGGGGTGAGGGCGTGGGCGTACAGGGTGTCGCGCACGCCCATCATCTTCGCGTCGTCGGCGGCGCTCGCGGACGCGTCGCCGACGTGCTGCTCCCAGCGATCGCTCGGCGTCGGCACGTCGCGGACGGGGCGCACCGGGAGCAGCGAGTACGGCGGCTTCGCGACCTCGAGCTGCACGTCCGCCGTCATCGCGTCGAAATACGTCTGATCGCGCGCGGGCTTGCCGTGGCGGTCGAACCACAAGAGCGTCGCGCCCGCGTAGCCGTAGCGCCTCCGCGTGGCGGCCATCACTCCGCCCTGGACGAACTCGACGACGACCACGCCGGCCATGTGGAAGGAGCGCGTGATGGCCATCCGGGCGTCGGGGAACGCTTGGAAATGCGCTCGATACCCGTCGAGCACCGCCGCGAGCGTCTTCTCGCTCGAGCCGTCCGAGCCGAGCGCCATGAAGACCGCGTCGGAGGCGTACAGGCGACCGAGCGCCGCCACGTCGTGGTCGTTGAACGCCTTCTGGAAGGAGCGGAGCCACCGCGCCTCGGCCGCGGGGCCCGCCTCGTCGTCGGCGGTCCCTCCTCCATCGACCGGGCCAGTCGCCACCTGGCCGGTCGCGCCGCCGCCGCCCGCGAGCGCGGGCTCGCGCCCGCGGCGCAGGACCATGAGGCCGATCCCCGCGACGAGCGCGATGCACACGACCGCGAGCGCGACCACGACCTTCGCCCAAGGGGACGGGCGCACGGGCGCGGTGGCTGGCGCCGCCGGGATCGGCGGCGGGGGCGCGGGCGCCGCCGCCGGCGCCGGCAAGGCGACCGTCGTCGGGACGGCGGGGGCGCTCGCCGCCGGCGGTCGCACGGCGTTCAGCGCGAGGGTCCGTTGCGGGGTGTGGCGCGTCGACCGGATCGCCTCGGCGACCTCGGTCATCGTCGGCGTGCGCGCGTCGACCGCGGGGGCCAGTGCGCGGAAGACCAGCCGCTCGATCGCGGGGCCCGCGCTGGTGATGCTCGCGACGCGCGCGGGGACGAAGCGCTGGTTGGCGACCTCCTCCGCCGTCACCTCGCGGCCGATCCGGTAGGGGTGCGCGCCCGCGAGGAGCTGGTACGCGACGATGCCCCACGCGTACTGGTCCGCGCGCCCGTCGACCGCCTCTCCGCGGAGCTGCTCGGGGGCCATGTAGAGGGGGGTCCCCACCATCGTGCCAGGGACGGTGAGCGTGCCGGCGCCCACGGTCGACGCGGCGATCTCCACCGGCGGGGCGCCCGTCCGATCGACCTCCTTCACGATCCCGAAGTCGGCGACCTTCACCCGGTTCGAGCCGTCGATCAGCAGGTTCGCGGGCTTGATGTCCCGGTGGACGAACCCGGCCTCGTGCGCGCTCGCGAGCGCCTCCGCGATCTGGAGCAGCCACTCGATCGCGAGCTCTCGCTCGATGGGGCCGGCCGCGAGGCGCGCCGCGACCGACCCGCCCTCGAGGAGCTCCATGACGATGAAGTCGCGGCCGTCGGCCTCGCCGACGTCGTAGACGGCGACGACGCTCGGGTGGTTCAGCGCAGCGACGGCGCGCGCCTCCCGCAGGAGCCTCGCCCTCCGCCGGTGGGCCGCCTCACCGCTCGCGTGGATGAGCATCTTGATCGCGACGGCCCGCCTCAGCTTCGTGTCCCAGGCGCGGACGACCTCGCCCATCCCCCCGCGGCCCAGCGGGACGTCGAGCTGGTAGCGACCGGCGAACAGCTGTCGCCGCTCGACCTCGGTCTCCGGAGGTGCCTCGTCGTCGTCGCTCATGCCTCCGCCGATCCTACCCGGTCCCGGGGAGCTTCGTGGACGTGCTGTCGACGAGCCCGCCGGGGGTTCCCCGCAAACGGACCATGGTACGCGAGCCCCGCGCGCGGCGCCAAGGCGGCGCGCGGGAGGAGGGCGGGGAGACCGAACCCGCTCAGGGACACGCCTAGGGCGTGTCCCTGAACGCCGGCTCTCCTCTCGCCCGTGCCCGTGCCCGTGCCCGAGGGAGGCAACAGGGTGCGCAAAGCGGCCGATGGGGAGTGGATGCAGGCGCTCGACCACGAACGACTGGATGTGTACCACCTCGCGCTGGATTTCCTGGTCTTCGCGAACAACGTGAT
>JAEUKG010000918.1 GCA_016794325.1 Myxococcales bacterium
GCGCCGCCGGCTCCACGGCGCGCACAAAGGCGAGAGCCAGGAGCTCTGCTTCGTCGGGCAAGGGGCGGGCGCCTACGCGAGCTTCGTGGAAGCGCGCGCCGACGGGCGCGTGCGGCCCGGCGCCATCGTCGACGACGAGGGGCGCGTGGTCGGCCATCACGAGGGCGTCCACCGCTTCACCATCGGCCAGCGCAAGGGGCTCGGGGTCGCGCTCGGCAAGCCCGCGTTCGTCACGCGGATCGACGCGGGCACCGGCACCGTCTTCCTCGGCGGCGCGGCGGAGCTCGACGCCCACGGCGCCGAGCTCGACGAGGTGGTGCTCGCCCCGGGAGCGTCGCTGCCGACGCGAGCCTCGGTGCGCGTCCGCTACCGCCACGAGCCCGCGCCGGCGCGCGTCGAGCCGCTCGGCGCGGCGCGCGCGCGGGTGACGTTCGACGCGCCTGTGCGCGCCGTCACCCGCGGGCAGATCGCGGTGCTCTACGACGGGGACGTCGTCCTCGGCGGCGGGCGCATCGCCCGGGCGCTCGGCCGCGACTGACGCGCACCGCGACGGACGCGCCGCCTCGACGATCTGTTCGCGCGCTCGAACCGGGAGTAGGCTTGCGGCGTGCGGATCGCCGTCGCCCTCACCTCGTGCCTCGCGCTCGCCGCGCTCGTGGTGGCGTGCTCGGTGAGCGAAGGCGACGGTCGGACCACGGGCTCGCTCAACGTCCCCAACTGCTGGACCGGCGGCTACGAGCTCCGACCCGATTTCTTCGCCGCGGTGTTCCACAAAGGGAGCCTGCAGATCCGCATCCAGAACGGCAGCGACAGCGAAACCTTCAGCGATGGCATCAACATCCTGGTGTCGGATGTCGCGAAGATACGCCCCAATCCCGACACGGGGTTCCTCGGTAAGTACAACGAGCAGCTCAGGGTCGGGCTCCCACCCGGGGTCACACCGCCGGGGGTGCCGATCCGCCCGACGAAAGACCCGCCCCTCGTGGGGATGTCGCTCTTCATGCAGCGGAGCTGCCGCACGCAGAACGTGCTTTTGTACGCGGTGGAGCAGGTCACCATCACCACCGACGGCACCTGCGCCGCCGATCCGGTGGCGAACACCGACACCGCGGCCGGCTGCGCGGCCTCGACCACGGCCGGGATCGGCTCGGGCCGCAGCACGATCTCCTTCCAGAGCCTCTACAGCGGCGACGAGTTCGCGAGCGCGGCCGATCGTCGGATCAAGGGCTGCTTCGACGTCTACCTCGCCGATCCCCGGGAGATCTCCCAGGACGGCGCCGGCCCCGCCCCGCCGTGCCGAGGCCACCTGCGGGGGACGTTCGACTTCTTCTACGAGCGCGGCCGGCCCGCCCAGCCGTTCCCCTGACCGGCGGCCGTCGATCCGCGCTCCTTTTCGGGCGCCGCGCGGAGCCGACCGCCGGCGAGCGCCGGCGTCGGCCGATCGCCCTACCGCCTTGCGGAGGGGAAAAGGGCCCGATACGCTTGAGACAGTGTCGGGACGAGTGCGTTCGTGTCTGATCGCCGCGTGTGTGGTGGCGGGCTCCGCCCTCGCGACCCCCGTCTACGCCGACGGCCCCCCTGCGCCGGGCGCGGGCGCCCTCGCTCGAGGCCGCGCCGCGTGGGACAAAGGCGAGGCTGACGTCGCGGAGGCCGCCTACAAGGAGGCGCTCGAGGCCGGCGGCCTCTCTCCCGAAGAGACCCGAGAGGGATACGTCCGCTTGGGCTCGGCGAGGGCGGTCCTCGGCAAGCGCGATCAGGCGCTCGCGGCGTTCCGCGCCGCTGCGGTCCTCGACGCGGACTTCGCGGTGCCGCCCGAGGCGGGCAAGAAGGCGATCCCGCTCGCGCAGCAGGCGAAGAAGGACGTCGCGAAGATCGGCACGCTCTCGTTCACCTCGAGCGCGCCCGACAAGGTGGAGGCGGCCAAGCCCTTCAAGGTGAAGGTCCAGATCGACGCCGCGCACGTCCCCGTCGTCTCGAAGGTCGCGGTGACGGCGCGCGACGGCACCGGCGGCAAGGACTTCACCACGCGCGAGGCGCCGCGCGAGTCGATGGAGATCGAGATCCCCGCGAGCTCGGTCATCGCCGGGGCGCTGGTGACGGTGCGGGTCGACGCGCTCGACCCGCGCAACAACCGCATCGCGACGTCGGAGAACCGGGTGCAGGTCGCGTCAGAGGGCGCGGTCGCGCCCGTCCCCGTTCCGACCGACAAACCCGAGGGCCCGCAGCCCTCCGGCAACCGCAAGAGCTTCTGGTCGACGCCCTGGCCGTACGTCATCGGCGGGGTCGTGATCGCAGGAGCGGGGGCCGCGGTGTTCTTCGGGACCCGCCCCACCGAAGATGTGACGATCGGCTCGCCCGCCGTGCGGGCTCGCTAGCGACTGGACGAGGATCAGGAGACCGAGTTGGCCCACGAACGCGCACCGCTACCCGCCGCCGGAGCGCCCCCTTCCCAGGGGGGAGACGGCGGTCCGCCCGGGGGGGGCACCTACTTCCTCGGCCGCTACCGCGTCGTCGACGAGATCGGCATCGGCGGTATGGCGAGCGTGCACCTCGCGCGCATGGACGGCCCCGGCGGCTTCCAGAAGTGGGTCGCGATCAAGAAGATCCACTCGCACCTGGTCGAGGACGACTCGTTCGTCCAGATGTTCCTCGACGAGGCCCGCATCGCCGCGCGGATCTCGCACCCCAACGTCGCGACCGTGTTCGACCTCGGTAAGGCCGAGGACACGTACTGGATCGCGATGGAGTACCTCCACGGCGAGCCGCTGCGCGAGGTCATGCGCCGCACCGAGGAGCTCGGGACGGCGATGCCGCCCGAGATCGCCTGCCGCATCATCGCCGACGCCGCCGAGGGCCTGCACGCCGCCCACGAGCTGCTCGGCAAGAACGGCGAGAAGCTCCAGCTCGTCCACCGCGACGTCACCCCGCACAACCTCTTCGTGACCTACGACGGCACGACGAAGGTGGTGGACTTCGGCATCGCGAAGTTCAGCTCGCGGATGTCGAGCACGCGCGCCGGCACCCTGAAGGGGAAGCTCGCCTACATGTCGCCGGAGCAGGTGCACGGCGAGCCGATCGACCGCCGCACCGACATCTTCGCCCTCGGCGTCGTGCTCTGGGAGCTCACCACCGGGCAGCGCCTGTTCCGCAGCGAGAGCGACCTCGACACCCTCGCGAAGGTCCAGGAGTGCAACGTCCCTCGGCCGAGCACGCTCATCCGGGGCTACCCGCTCGACCTCGAGAAGATCGTCATGAAGGCGCTCGCCAAGAACAAGGGGGAGCGCTTCAAGACCGCGCGCGAGCTGTCGCGCGCGCTGCAGTCGCTCCTCATGCGGCGCGGCCTCTTCATCGCCAGCGACGAGGTGGCGAACTACGTGCAGTCGATCTTCACCGATCGGATCCAGAAGCGCGAGGCCCACCTCAAGTGGGCGGCGGAGGTCACGCAGACGATCAGCATCGGCGTCGACCCCGTGACCTCGCTGCCGCGCATCGGCCAGCCCGAGTCGTCGATGGGATCGGACGTGCAGAAGGCGCCGTCGACCGCGCAGAAGCCGAGGCCGGCGGCGGGGATGCCCGCGGGCGCGCCCGTGCCGCAGCCGCTGCCGGCGCGCAGCGAGCCGCCCACCGTCGGCCCGCGCACGAACCTCGCCGCGCTCGGCCTCGTGCCCTCCGAGCCGCAGCCGACGACGCAGCCGCAGGTGCCGCGGCCGGGCGGGGGGGCGCCGATGGCGCCGCGCAGCCAGTCGTTCGCGCAAGGACCGCAAGCCTCCGCCGCGCCGGTCCCGCAGCCGCTGCCGGCGCGCGCCGGCCCGCCTCCGACCCAGCTCTCGCCGTCGGTCCCGGCGACGCCGGCGGCCGCGCCGGTCCTCGCCCCTTACGAGGAAGAGGACGAGCACCCGAGCGAGAACGACGGACCGACGATCCAAGCCGCGCCCTCGATGCTCGACCCGAACGTCTTCGCGAACGCGCCGTCGCCGCTCGGCGACGCGCCGCAGCCGAAGCCGGCCCGTTCGACCGCGCACGACGACGACGTGCACGCCGATCCCCCCACCGTCATGGCCACCCCGCAGTCGCGCGGGGTCAACGTGGAGGATCTGCGCTCCGAGGACGCGATCGAGGCGATCGAGGATCTCGAGGACGACGACGAGGATCAGGACGAGACCATCGTCGCCCAGACGCGGGTGGAGAGCGGGCCGAGCCCGGCGACGCCCGCGCCGCCCCGCCCGATCGCTCCCGCCATCCCTGGGCCGCCGCGCCCGCAGAAGGAGCGCCGCCCGACGACGATGGGCCTCGCGCCGCCGGACGGCGGAGGCCCGCCGCGGATGGGCTCGCCCGTCGGCGGCACCGCCCCTCCGCCGCCGCTGCCGCCCCAGCCCGCGTTCCCGCCGCCGCGCCAGGAGATGCAATACGCCGAGACCATCGCCCCCGGGCAGCTCGGCGACCTCGCGCTTCCGCCGCCCTCCGCGTCGCAGCAGCCGACGCTCAACCCGTTCGACGATCTGCGCCTGCCGCCGCAGCCCGCCCCTCAGCCGTTCGCGAGCACGATGCAGCTCGGCGGGGGCGCGCCGTGGAACCCGCCCCCGCTCGACGCGCAGGCGACGTTCCCCCCGATGCACCCCGGCAACGGCCCGATGAACGTCGGCAACGGGGGCGCCGGGATCTCGGGCATGCACGCGCCGCTGGCGATGGGCGGCGAGATGTATCCCGGTCAGGATATGGGGTACCCGATGCCCCAGCAGCCGATGATGGGCGAGCCGCTCAGCTTCGGCGGCGGCGGCGCCGTGGCCACGCAACAGCGGCAGATCATGATCCCGACCGTGCGCGGCGACACCGTCCGCGGCGGCGAGCGGCGGCGGCCGCCGATGTGGGTCGTGGCGGCGGTGTCTTGCTCCGTCGCCCTCCTCGTCGCCGGCGTGATCGCGGTCTTGATCTCGTCGACCGGCGCGCCGCCGAAGCGCGTCGCGAAGGGGTCGGCCTCGGGCTCGGTTCCGTCGGTGAGCGTGTCCGTCGCCGCGACCGCGCCGACCGCGTCCGGCGCCGCGCTGCCCGCGCCGCTCGCCACCGGCACCACCGGCGTCTTCACCAACGCGCGCGCGGGGTTCCTCGCGGTCGCCGCCGGCGGGCCGCAAGGCGCGCTCACCGCGCCGATCCCCCCGACCGCCACCGCTCCGACCCCCCCTGCGACCGTGGCCGACCCCAGCGCCACCGCCACCGCGAGCGCGACCTCGACGGCGCTCGTCGCGGATCCGAGCGCGACCGCGGCGCCGACCGCCACCGCCACCGCCACCGCGGCGCCGACCGCCACCGCCGCCGCCACCCAGACCGCGGCGGCCACGGCCGCGCCGACCGCCACCGCCACCGCGACGGCGAAGCCCACCGCGACCCAGACCGCCCCCACCCCGCTCACCGCGGCGCCCGCCACCGCCACCACGAAGCCGGGAGCGATGGGCGCGATCACGGTGATCTGCCTCGTCCAGACCTGCACCCAGGTCGTGGACAACGGGGTCTCGCTCGGGCCGTCGCCCATCGTCGGTCGGCCCGTCGCGGCCGGCCGTCACACCCTGCAGCTGACCGCGGGGACGGTGAAGAAGTCGACCGTGGTCACGGTGAAGCCGGAAGAGACGGCCGAGGTCCGCTACCCGATGACGCCGTGAAACCGCGCTCGCGCACCTCGCCCGCCGCCCTCGCCGCCGTCGCCGCGCTCACCTTGAGCTCGGTCGTCTGGGGCCCGGCGTGCCGCAAGAACCCGGAGGTCACGTTCGACATCACGATCCCGGCGGGCCTCCAGGCCGACACGCAGTGGTACGAGATCGGCGCCTTTCGCGACGCGACGTGCGCCGCGGTCCGCCCGCAGATCGCGGGCGGCCTCCCGCTCGACGGCTCCGTCCTCCGGGTCGCCTTCTCGCGCGACGAGCGCCCCATCCCCGCCCTCGGCGATCTCGCGAAGGCGAAATACGCGTTCGCGGCGGTGGCGAAGCGCGACGACTGCACCGTCCTCGCCATCGGCTGCTCGGAGAACGAGCTGTCCGACGACCGCGCGATCAAGATCGACCTCCAGGCGACGGAGGCCGGGCTCGGGGCGTGCCCGAAGGGCGCGGTGTGCCGCGACGCCCAGTGCCTGCCCGCGATCGACAACAACGATCCGGCGGTGGGCGCCGGCTGCTCGCTCGAGCTCCTCGGCGCGGGGCCCCTCGCGAACCCGCTCGGCGCCGACAGCTACCTCAGCGCCCCCGCCGTGAGCGCGATCGAAGGCGGATTCCTCGTGGGATACAAGGAGGTCGACTCGCGCACCGGCCGCGCGCGGCGCATCGTCGTCCCCGTCGACGCCGCCGGAGGGTTCTTCAGCTCCATCGTCATCGGGATGGACGGCCGCTGCGCCGGGAGCGAGGAGTCCGACGGCGCGGGGCTCGCGACCAACCCGAGCGGCTCGCTGCTCGGCTTCGCGCGGGCGCCGTGCGCGGGCAAGGGCGGCGGGCTCGACCTCATCGCCCTCGACCCGCCCGGCAACGACGTGGCGGGAGGCTACAATTTCGTCGCGCTGCAGGACGTCTCCCCGCGCTTCTCGACCAGCCACGCCATCGCGTCCAAGCCGGGCTCCGCCGACTTCCTCCTCGCGTTGACGGATCGCGACCGGGCCATCGTCGTCCCCGTCACGAACGGCGCCACCAAGCCGACCGCGACCGCGACGAGCGCCGCGCAGTTCCACTGCGGCGTCTCCACCGACTCGTACGTCGGGATCTCCGACCGCGCGCTCGCCCTCGTCTCGGTCGGCCCCGGCGGCGCGCCTGCGCCCGTCGTCGACGCGGGGCCGGAAGGCGGCGCCTCCGACGCGGGCGGAGGCGGCGGGAGCGACGCGGGCGCGGGCGGCACCTCCGTGCGGGTCCTGCCGCTCAAGGCCCAAGCGAAGATCGACTCGGAGTGGTGCAAGACGACGCAGCCCCCCGCCGCCGCGAGCTTCGCGGGCTCGTGGGCCTCGGTCGCGGTGAGCGGCAACCGGATCCTCGTGGTGAGCGACAACGCTTCGACGAGCCGCCCCATCAGCTACCACGCGTACGAGCCCGACAAGGTCCAGCCGGTGTCGAGCGGCGACTTCGCCATCGAGGGCAACGGCAAGGTGCTCTACGCGGACGTGGCGGTGCGCGGCGATCGCATGTTCGTCGCCGCCGAGCGGGCGGGCGCGCTCTCGCTCGTCTCCTTCACCGGAGCGACGACCGCCCCCATCCGCCAGCGCGAGGTCGTGCTCGCCGACAACCCGCGCGTCCCGTCGCTGAAGGACGTCCGCGACGGGCGGGTCGCCGTCACCGCCACCGACACCCGCGTCGCCGTCGCGTGGACCACCGGCCGGCAGCTCGGGCCCAACGACGCGGCGGGCGGCTACGCCGTGTTCGCCTGCACGCCCTGACATGGCGGAGGAGCGCGCCCGGGTGACCGTCACCGCGCTCGCGCCCGGCGGCGCCGGCGTCGCCCACGTCGAGCGGGACGGCGAGCGGCGCGCGATCTTCGTCGAGCGCGCGGCGCCCGGCGACGTCGCCGACGTCGCGGTCGACTTCGCGACGCGACCGGCGCGCGCCTCCATCCTGTCGCTCGTCTCCCCGGGGGCCGGGCGCGCCGAGCCGCCGTGCGCCCACGCCGCGGCCTGCGGCGGGTGCGACTGGATGCACCTCACCGCCGAGGCGCAGGCCGACGCGCACGTCGCCGTGGTGCGAGCGGCGCTCCCCGAGGCGTGGCGCGACGTCTCCCTCACCCACCACCCCGCCCCCAGCCGCCTTCGCTTCCGCACCCGCGCCCGCGTGCACGTGGTCGCCAGCGGCAAGACTATCTCTGTAGGGATGTTCTCGGCGCGGAGCCACGAGCCGATCACGCCCTCGGAGTGCGTCATCCTCGACCCGGTCGTCGACTCCGCGCGCCTCGCCTTGCGCGCGATGCTCGGCGAGGCGCGCGCCCGAGGGCGAGGCGAGGCCAAGCTGGCGCTCGGGCATCCGTCCCCGCCCGGCGCGGCGGAGCGGCGCGCGGTCCTCGATCTCGCGTGGGAGGGCGATCTCCCCGCGCCCTTCTTCGGCGCCCTCGAGCGCGCGACGGGCCCCGGCGGCGTCCTCGCCGGGGCGCGGGTGCGGCTCCCGGGCGCGAAGCGGAGCCTGGACGTGGGCGACCCGACGCCGTGGATCGTCGCCGCCGACGGCGTGCCGCTCGCCCTCGCGCCCGGCGGCTTCGCGCAGAGCTCGGATCTCGCGAACGCCGCGCTCGTCCGCCGGGTCGCCGAGCTCGCGCTCCCCGCGAGCGTCCCCGCCGGCTCGGCGCTCCTCGAGCTCTACGCCGGCGCGGGCAACCTCACGGTGATGCTCGCGCGCGCGGCGAAGGTCACGGCGTGGGAGTCCGACGAGGAGGCCGCGGCCGCCGCGCGCGAGAACCTGCGCGCCCGCGGCGTCGCGGGCAAGGTCACGTGCAAAGACGCGCGCGAGGCCGACGTCCCCGAGGGGACGCGGGTGGTGGTCCTCGACCCGCCCCGCGCGGGCGCGAGGGAGGTGTGCGAGACGCTCGCGCGGCGGCCTCCGGCGCGCGTCGTGTACGTCTCGT
>JAEUKG010000938.1 GCA_016794325.1 Myxococcales bacterium
GTCGTCGGGGGCGGCGCGCTCGCGGTGGCGGCCGCGCTCGCGGTCGCGGCGGCGCTCGCGCGCGCGCTCGCCGACGCGGACGCCGAGGGCGCGGGCTCCGCGCTCGCCGACGGCGGGGGCGACGCGCTCGTCGCCGGCCCCGCGATCGACGACGGCATCGGCGGCACCGGCGTGCTCTCGATCACCCCGGTGGGCGTCTGGGTCGGCGCGCGCTTCGACACGACGTACCAGACGCCGAGCGCCCCGAGGCCGAGCACCACCACCGCGCCGATCGCCGCGAGGATCGCGATCGGCGGCTTGCTCGTGGGCAGCGTCACCGCCTCCTGGTTCGCGGTGGTGATCCCCACGCTGGGATCGCTGCGCGGGACCTCCGGGTTCGACGGGCGCGCCGAGCCCGGCAGGTTGCTCACCCGATCGATCGAGGGGCGCCCCGGCACCGCCGGGCCGTACGACACCGCCGCCGGGCTCACCGGCCCGTTGGGGAGCGAGCGCGGGGTGAAGGGCGCGGGCGGCGTCGGCGTCGGCGTGATGCGCGGCCCGGGCCGCCCCGGCAGCGCGAGCGTCGTGTTGAGGGGCTGGGCCACCGGCATCGGCGCGCTCGCGTGATCCATCCGCCGCGTCTTGGGCGCCGCCTCCTCGCCGCCCGCGGCGGGATCGGAGCTCGGCACCGGGGCCTGCTCGAGCGCGGCCGCCGCGCTCTTCACCCCGCCGGGCGCGAGGTGCTGCATCGACAGCGGCATCGTGGCCTGCAGCGGCATCGTCTCCTTCGCCGCCTGGGTGTTCTTCTGGAGTGTCCCGAAACGGATAGCGCTCCGGAGCGCGACCCGGAAGTCTCCCATCGACTGCCAGCGCTCCTTGGGATCGACCTTGAGGGCGCGGGCGAAGACCGCCTCCACCTCGTCGCCGACGTCGGCGCCCATCGCCCGCGGGGTCGGGCGCTTGTCGGGGTCGCGCGCGGCGTTGGCGTATTCGCCGATGTTCTCGCCGCTCGTCGGGGTCTGGTCGAGGAGGGCCTCGACGAGCACGAGCGCGAAGCCGTACACGTCCGTCCACGGGCCCACCGGGCCGACGCGGTCGTCGAACTGCTCGGGCGCGCCGTACGCGGGCGAGAAGATGCGGATGACGCCGAGCGTCTGCGCGCGCGGCCCGAGCTCGATCGCGTGCTCGTGCATCAGCTTGGCGACGCCGAAGTCGAGGACCTTGATCTTCGGGCCCGTCGACGACTCGCAGAGGAAGATGTTGCCCGGGTTGAGGTCGCGGTGGACCACGCCTTGCGCGTGGGCGTACGCGAGCCCGTCGGCGGCGCCGTCGAGCATGTCGACGACCTCCGAGAGCGGCCGGCCCTTGAGGCCGCGCAGGCGCCGGCCGTCGAGCTCCTCGGCCAGCGATCGGCCCTCGAGCCACTCGAGCACCATGTACGGCACGGCCGCGCCGATCGTCGGCGACACCGTGGTGCCCGACGAGATGCTGCGCACGATGTGGAGGTTGCCCTGCGAGAGCTTGTAGTAGAGGCGACTCTCGTCGCGGAAGCGCTGGAGGAAGCTCTCGACGAGCGCCGAGCCCGCGAGCCCCGCCGGCAGCTTGAGCGACTTGATCGCCACCGGCTCGTTCAAGCCGAGGTGGTGCGCGCGGTACACCACGCTGAAGCCGCCCTCGCCGACCACCGCGTCGACGCGGTACTGGCCGTCGATCACTTGCCCGACGAGGCCGAACGGATCGGGCCGGTCGCTCACCCCTTCAGGCTACCACGTCCTACATCCCGCCGTACCACACCGAGCGCAGGCCGACGTTGAGGCCGTGGCGCTCGTAGTCGCGGGAGAACACCGTGTCGAACTGGGCGGTCGGCCCCGCCGCGACGTGCCCGCCGAGGATCTTGAAGAGGTGCCACTCGTAGAACGCGCCGGCGCCGAGGTAGGACTGCGCAGCGTCCGCGTCGGGATAGCCCCCCGCGGTGGCGTGCAGCTTGGAGACGCCGACCCCGCCCTGGGCGAACAGGCCGAAGTTCTTCGCCTTGCTCACCATGCGCGTGTAGAGCGGGAACACCTCGAGCCGGACGCCGACGCCGACGGCGAACGACTCCCAGTTCGAGCTCGCGTGGTTGGCGAAGTTCAGCATGAACCCGAAGTTCAGGTAGTCGGTGAGCGCGCCCATCACCGTCGGGGTGATCGAGTACCCGTAGAGCAGGCCCGACGACGAGTAGTAGTCGCGGTTGCCGATCGCCTTCGGGTCGTTGGGGTAGCCGCTCGCGCCCGCGAACCCGCCCTGGAGCGAGCCCCCGAGGACGACGCCGTCGCGCAGGCGCGACTTCTTGTTCTGCCAGTCGCTCTCCGGCTCGTCCTCCGCGCGCGCCGCGCTCGGCGCGGCGACGACGGCGGCGGCCAGGGCCACGGCGAGGGCGCTCGTACGTCTCATGGTTCGACCATCTAAGGCGACCCGCGGCGCGCTGCCAAGGCCCTCGTGCCCAAGCTCGACCGCTCCCACTCGCCCGCCCGTGCCCGCTCGTGCCCGCACCCGTGCCCGTGCCCGTGCCCGTGCCCCTGCCCGTCCCCGATTCATGCACTCTGCATGTTTCCCCGCGGAGGCATGGGCGCGCGCGCGCGGCCCGATGTAGGTCTCGCTCGCACCAGGCCGGGTCGCTTTTGGGGTGACGGTGGGGGCCCCTTTGGCTTAAATCGGCGGCCCCATGGCGTTCCTCGACCCCTCGCTCGCCGAGCGCGACCCCGAAATCGCGCGCCTCATCTCGGAAGAGAACAAGCGCGAGCTCGAGTCGATGCGGCTCATCGCCAGCGAGAACTACGCCTCGCGCGCCGTCATGGACGCGACGGGCTCGTGCCTCGGCAACAAGTACTCCGAGGGCTACCCGCGCAAGCGCTACTACGAGGGCCAAGCGGTCATCGACCAGGTCGAGGAGCTCGCGATCGCGCGGCTCAAGCAGCTCTTCGGCGGCGCCTCCGGCGTCGCGCCCGACTCGTTCCACGTGAACGTGCAGCCGTATTCGGGCAGCCCCGCCAACCTCGCCGTCTACTTCGCGTTCCTCCAGCCGGGCGACGTGGTGATGGGCCTCGGCCTCCCCGCGGGCGGCCACCTCACGCACGGGCACACGGTCTCGATCACCGGCAAGTACTTCAAGAGCGTCCCCTACGGCGTCCGCCGCGAGGACCACCGGATCGATCTCGACGAGGTGCGCAAGCTCGCCAAGGAGCACCGCCCGAAGCTCCTCTGGTGCGGCACCACCGCCTACCCGCGCACGATCGACTTCGCCGCGTTCCGGTCCATCGCCGACGAGGTGGGGGCGATCCTGGCCGCCGACATCGCGCACATCTCCGGGCTCGTCTGCGGCGGGGCGCACCCCTCCCCCATCGGCGTCGCCGACGTGGTCACCTCCACGACCCACAAGACCTTCCGCGGCCCCCGCGGCGGCATGATCTTCTGCAAGAAGGAGCACGCCGCGGCGATCGACAAGGCCGTGTTCCCCGGCCTCCAGGGCGGCCCCCACAACCACGCCACCGCCGGCATCGCCGTCGCCGCGCACGAGGCGCTCCAGCCCGAGTTCAAGGCCTACGCGCGCGCGGTCGTCGACAACGCGAAGGTCCTCGCGCAGGCGCTGGTGGAGCGCGGCTTCACCGTCACCACCGGCGGCACCGACAACCACCTCATGCTCCTCGACCTGACGAACAAGGGCGTGCCGGGCAAGGTCGCCGCGCAGGCGCTCGACAAGGCGGGGGTGGTGCTGAACTACAACTCCGTCCCGTTCGATCCGCGCAAGCCCTTCGACCCGTCGGGCCTGCGGCTCGGCACCCCCGCCGTCACCTCGCGGGGGATGGGCAAGGCCGAGATGCTCGCGATCGCGGGCTGGATCGATCGCGTCGTCGCCGCGCCGGCCGACGCCGCCCTCCTCGAGACGATCGCCGGCGAGGTCCGCGAGGTGTGCGCCAAGTTCCCGGCGCCGGGGATCCGCGTCGGATGAGGGTCGGGCGAGCCGGGCTCTTCGCGGCCGCGCTCGTGTGCGCCACGCTCGCGTCTTCGCGCGCGAGCCGCGCCACCGACGAGGTCACCCCCCTCGCGAGCGTGCCCGTGATCCACCGCGTCGCCCTCGGCCGGGCCGAGCCCGCGGCGCCGCCCGTTCTATCCGAAGTGGAATATGCGTCCCGCTGGCGCGGCGCCGGCTTCTCGGGCGTGTACCTGCCGCCGAAGGACGCCTACGTGGCCGACGACGGCGGGGTCGACCTCGCGTTCCACTTCAACGCCGCGCTCGTCGCCGAGAGCGACTGGCGGCGGAGCGCCACCAACGCGGTCGTGGTGAGCGTGAGCTACGGCATCGGCTCCGGCACCTACTCCGAGCCGTTCTCGAGCCCGGGCCTCTTCGGCCACATGGTCCGGAGCGTGATCGGCGAGCTCCAGAAGGAGCAGCCCAAGGGCTCGGGCAAGAAGCTCTACGCGCGCCGCATCACCCTCGCCGCGTGGAGCGCCGGCTTCGGCGCGGTCGGCAAGATCCTCGCGATCCCCGACTACTACGAGAAGGTGGACTCGGTGGTCCTCCTCGACGGGATCCACGCGCCCTACGTCGGGCCGGGGCCCCACCAGGCCGCCGAGGGCGCCGAGCGCGTCGACCTCAAGATGATCGACAACCTCGTCAAGTTCGCCCGCGACGCCGCGGCGGGGAAGAAGACGATGGTGATCACCCACACGTCGATCGTCCCCCCCGACTACGCGAGCGCGAGCGAGACGACGACCGCGCTCCTCGGCGCGGTCGGCCTCGCCCGCACCGCGGTGACCCGCGAGGCCGACGAGCGAGGGATGACCCTCACGTCGCTCGTCGATCAGAAGGGCCTCCACGTGCGCGGCTTCGGCGGCAACTCCAAGGGCGCGCACATGAAGCACCTCCACCTCGTGGGCTGGGCGATGCGCGAGTTCGTCGCCCCCGAGCGCGCGCGCGCGCTCACCGCCCTGCGCGCGGGCGGCCCCGCCGCCGGCGCCGGCGCCGCCCCCCCCCCGCGCGGACCCTCGCCCCCCCAGCCGCGATCACAACCCAGCGGCAGCGTGTCCGAGGCGCGCGAC
>JAEUKG010000951.1 GCA_016794325.1 Myxococcales bacterium
CCAGTCGTTCGTGGTCGAGCGCCTGCATCCACTCCCCATCGCCCGCTTTGCGCACCCTGTTGCCTCCCTCGGGCACGGGCACGGGCACGGGCACGGGCACGGGCGAGAGGAGAGCCGGCGTTCAGGGACACGCCCTAGCCGCTCTCGCCCGCGGCGACGGCCGCGCAGCGGGCGTCCTTCCTCGGGCTCGGCGACCCCGCCAAGGACGCAATGGGGCGCGCGCGCGCCTACCTTTCCCTACCCCGCGGGCGGTGCGTTGCGGACGGGCGGTCCTGAGGCTATAAGCTCGCCCAACGAAAGCGCTTTCTTTGCTCATGCCCCGCATCTACCGCCACCGGATCAACACCGTGGAGGCCCTCGAGAAGCTCCCTCCCGACCTCGGGCTCGAGTTCGACCTCCGCTCCGACGGTGACCGCGTCATCGTCACCCACGACCCGCACACCGACGGGCCGACGATCGAGGAGTTCTTCCCGAAGATCGGCGCGCGTCCGTGCATCTTCAACGTGAAGTGCGAGGGCATCGAGGCTCGGGTCGCGGGCCTCGCCCAGAGCCTCGGCATCGAGGACTACTTCTTCCTCGACTGCTCCGTCCCCGCCGCGGTCAAGCTCTGGCGCGCCGGCAACCGCCGCGTCGCCGTCCGCTACTCCGAGCTCGAGCCCGTCGAGGGCGTGCTCGCCTGGGCCGGCAAGGCGACGTGGTGCTGGGTCGACTGCTTCGAGCGCTTCCCCGTCGAAGAGCCGGCGTGGTCCCGCGTGGCCGACGCCCTCCGGATCTGCCTCGTGAGCCCCGAGCTCCAGGGCCACGGCCCCGAGGCCGACGCGAGGCTCCGCGCCTCGCTCGAGGGCCGCACCTACCACGCCGTCTGCACGAAGAAGCCCGAGTCGTGGGGCTACGCGGGAGCGGCGCCGTGAGCGAGGCCGAAGCGAGCGCGGACAAGGGCGCCGAGAAGGCGGAGAAGAACGGCAGCGCGAGCGACGAGGCTCGCGACAAGGCCGCCGACGCGAAGTCCGACAAGCCCGCGGGCAGGCCGAGCGAGGCCAAGGTCAAGGCCAAGAGCGAGGCCCCGAAGACGGAGCCGGGCACGAACCCGTCCGTGCGCCCGAGCATGGCGCCGCCGCCCCTCACCGAGGGCGGCCTGCGCGAGTTCGTCGGCGAGCTCCGCCTCCTCCGGGAGAGCCAGCTCTTCTGGGTCGGCGTCGTGCTCAAGCTCGCGTGCGCCCTCCTCTTCGGCTCGCACTTCGCGACCCGCTGGTTCTCGCCCTTCGTCTACGAGTTCGTCCACGGTCACTTCGCGAACCCGTGGGAGACGTTCCTCGCGCGCGGCGAGCCCATGGCCTTCCCCTACGGGCCGGGGATGCTCTTCCTCCTGTCGATCCCGTACCTGCCGGCGGCGGTCGTCTCGTTCGATCCGTCGGGCCACGTCGGGCTGCTGCTCCTGCGGCTCCCGCTGTTCGCCGCCGACCTCGTGGTGTGCGTGCTGCTCATGCGCTGGGCGCGCATGCACGCCAAGGACGTCGTCGTCGCCTACTGGCTGAGCCCGATCGTCCTCTACTCCACCTACGTCCACGGCCAGCTCGACCTCCTGCCGACCGCGCTCCTCTGCGTCGCGCTGTTCTTGATGTTCACGCGCCGGCGCGTCGCCGCCGCGATCGTCTTCGGCCTCGCGCTCGCGACCAAGGGCCACCTCGTCATCGCCCTGCCGTTCGCGATGGTCTACCTCCTGCGGCAGCGGCAGCCGCTCGCGTGGTTCAAGTTCGCGATCACCGCCGCCATCACCGCCGCCGCGTTCTACGCGCTCCCGCTCGGCTCGCCGGCGTTCCGGCAGATGGTCCTCGGCAGCGTCGAGGCCAAGAAGATGTGGGCGGTCGCGATCCCCTACGGCCTGCCGGGCCTGTCGCTGTACCTCGCCCCGGCCGCGGTCGCGGTCGCGTTCCTCCGCTTCTTCAGCTACCGCAAGGTCAACCGCGAGCTCACGATGATGTTCATCGGCGCGCTCTACGTCGGCCTCGTCGCCATCGTGCCGCCGCAGCCCGGCTGGTTCATCTGGTCGATCCCGTTCGTCGGCTACCTCTGGGCGCGCTTCTCGCGCATCGGCCGCTACGCGATCCTCTTCATGAGCAGCGCGTACCTCCTCTACTTCTTCGTCGCCGACCCCACCGTGTTCCTCGAGGCGCTGGATCCGGTCCTCGGCGCGGGCGCCGGCGCCCGGGGAGCGGCCTACCTCACCGCCACCGCGCCCAACGTGTTCTCGGCCCACGGCGCGAGCATCGCCTGGACGGGCCTCTTCTCGGCGACCGCGCTCACCGGCTTCGAGATGTACCGCCGCGGCGTCCGCTCCAACGCGATCTACAACTTCCGCGACGAGACCTTCATGATCGGCGTCGGCGGCGACAGCGGCGCCGGCAAGCACACCATCGCCGGCGACATGCGGGCGATCATGGGCTCGCAGCTCCTCCTCATCAACGGCGACGACGACCACCGCTGGGAGCGCGGCCACGCGATGTGGCGCCGCTACACCCACCTCGACCCCCGCGGGAATTTCCTCGCCGAGCAGCTCGAGGGCCTCGCCGCCCTCCGCCGCGGGCACGAGGTGCGCAAGCGCCACTACGACCACGACGTCGGCCGCTTCACCGATCCCATCCTCCTGCGCCCGACGGACTTCGTCGCGATCGTGGGCCTGCACCCGTTCTACCTCGCGTCTCAGCGGCAGATCCTCCACCTGCGCATCTTCGTCGACACCGACGAGCAGCTCCGCCGCAAGTGGAAGGTGACGCGCGACGTCGCCAAGCGCGGCTACTCCCCCGAGAAGGTGCTCACCGAGATCGAGCGGCGCATGGCCGACTCGATCAAATACGTCCACCCGCAGAAGCGCTACGCCGACGTCGTCATCCGCCACAAGGACGCGGCCAACGCCAGCGAGACGGTGGACCTCGAGATCGAGATCGGCAACTCCCTCCACCCGCTCGATCTGGTCGACCTCCTCAGCCAGGCCTCGTCCCTCGAGGTCGAGTGGCACCCCGACGAGGCGCTCACCCGTGACACGATCTCGGTGAAGGGTGACATCGGCGTCGAGGAGCTCCGCGTCCTCGCCAGCGCCGCGACCGCGAGCGTCGAGGACCTCCTCGACGACTCGGGCGAGGCCTGGAAGCCCGGCGGGCGCGGCCTCGTGCAGCTCGTCCTCCTCCACGCGATCACGGCGCGCCTGCGCACCGAGCTCTCGACGGCGGCGAGCGGCGCCGTGGCCACGGGGGCTTCGCCGTGAGGACCACGCTCCTCGTCGACCTCGACGACACCCTCTACGCCTACGCCGACGTCGAGGCCCGCGCCCGTCTGGTCGTGGCCGCGAAGATCGCGGAAGACCTCGCGCTCGACGTCCCCGCGGTGGAGCGCGCGTTCGCCGCCGCCCGCGCCGCGGTGAAGGCGCGCATCGACGGCCGCGGCAGCGCCCACTCCCGCCTCCTCTACTTCCACGAGATGATCCACGCCCTCGGGCGCTTCGACGCGCTGCCGAAGGTCCGCGCGTGGGATCGCGCCTTCTGGGGCGCGCTCGTCGAGGGCGCGACCCTCCGCCCCGGCGCGGTGGAGCTCCTCGAGGGGTGGCGCGCGCACCGCGGCAAGATCGCCATCGTGAGCGACCTCACCCTCGAGATCCAGCTGTGGAAGATCGAGGCCTGGGGCCTCGCGCCCCGCGTCGACGCGCTCGTGGTGAGCGAGGAGGTCCCCGCCGACAAGCCGAGCAAGCACCCGATGGAGCTCGCCTTCGCGCGCCTCGGCGTCGCCGCCAGCGACTGCGTGATGGTCGGCGACAGCGACGACAAGGACGGGGGCGCCGCGCGCGCGTTCGACGTGCCCTTCTTCCTCGTCGACACCGGCCACGGCCGCGGGCAGAGCCTCGGCGCGATCGGCCGCGAGCTCGGGGTGATCTCGTGAGCGCGGCGGTCGAGATGGGCGAGATCGGCGAGCTCGGGCGCGCCCTCGGGGGCCTCCGCTGGGTGCAAGGCCCCGGCGGCAACGTCTCGATCAAGGACGGCGGCGAGCTCCTCGTCAAGGCGAGCGGCGTCCGCCTCTCCGACGTCGGCCACGCCTACGCGCGGGTCCCGCTCGCCGACGCCCAGCTCGCCACCGCGGGTGATCCCGGCGCCGACGCCCGCGTCTTCGCGATCAAGCCGCGGCCGTCGCTCGAGACCTACTTCCACGCGATCGGCCCGCGCGTCGTCGCCCACACCCACGCGCTGGGGGTCCTGCTCTCGGCGTGCGCCTCCGAGCCGCCGGTGGACCTCGGCGTCGACCGCGTGCCCTACGAGCGCCCGGGGCGCGGCATCGCCCTCGCGGTCGAGCCGCTGCTCGAGCTCCTCCCCGAGGACGGCGTGCGCGCGGTGGTCCTCGAGTCGCACGGCCTCATCGTCTACGCGCCCTCCGTCGCCGCCGCCGTCGCCAAGACGCGCGCCGTCGACGCCGCGGCGCGGGCCCCGTTCGGCGATCTGCCGTCGATCGACGATTTTCATGCAGAATACACCAAAGAGGCCGAGCGCGAGGTCCCCGGCGGCTTCGCCCGCCCGCTCCCCAGCCGCCCGAGCCACGCGCGCTACCTCTTCCCCGACGCGGTCGTCTACGCCGGGGTGATCCACGTCGACGCCGCCGACGACACCGCCGCCGCCCGCGCCCTCGTCACCATCCCGCGCCCGGCGGTGCTCGTCGACGGCGCGCGCCGTCGCCTCGTCGTCGCGTCGACGCGCGAGAAGCTCGCGTTCGCGGTGGAGGTGTGCGCCGCCCACGACTGGCTCGAAGACGCCCTCGCCCCGCGAGGCCTCGCCCGCTACTTGCCGGACGACGAGCCGGCCAAGATCCTCGACCTCCCCTCCGAGCAATACCGACTGAGGCTCTGACCCATGCTCATCTTCGTCCCCATGGCCGGGTTCGGCGACCGCTACAAGCGTGCAGGATACAAAGAACCGAAACCGCTCATCCCCGTCGACGGCAAGGCGATGATCGAGCGCGTGCTCGACGCCTTCCGCACCGAGAAGCACGCCGACGACCGCTACCTCTTCTGCGTCAACAAGGACCACGCCGAGAACACCGACGTCCTCGCCGTGGTCGAGAAGCTCCGACCCGGATCCAAGGTCGTCGTCATCGAGCCCCACAAAGACGGGCCGATCCGCACCCTGCTCGACTGCGCGCACGCGATCGACGACGACGACGGCGTCATCCTCAACTACTGCGACTTCGGCGTCGACTGGTCGTACGACGGCTTCCGCGCCTTCCTCGCGGAGGGCGGCTGGGACGGCGCGATGACGGCCTACAAGGGCTTCCACCCCCACTCGCTCGGCCCCACCCTCTACGCCTACATGAAGAACGAGGGCGATCGCGTCACCGAGATCCGCGAGAAGCACCACTTCACGAGCGACAAGTTCCAGGAGTACGCGTCGGCCGGCCTCTACTACTTCCGCACCGGCAAGATGCTCAAGGACTCGGCCAAGCGCCTCGTCGAGCGCGGCGAGCGCGTGAACGACGAGTTCTACGTGAGCATGGGCATCCAGCAGCTCATCGAGGACGGCGGCAAGGTCGGCGTCTATCCCTTGAAGCACTTCTACCAGTGGGGCACGCCGGAGGATCTGCGCGACTACGAGGCGTGGGCGAAGGCGATGCACGGCATCGACGCCTTCCTCGAGCGCGCGAAGGGCGCGAAGAGCCGCTCGATCCACGTCATCCCGATGGCCGGCCGCGGGCAGCGCTTCGCCGATCGCGGCTACGCGGATCCGAAGCCGCTCATCCCCGTCGCCGGCCCGCCGATGATCGCGCAGGCGCTCGCCTGCCTGCCGACGCCGACGCGGCGGGTCCTCGTGGCCCAGGCCGAGCACGCGAAGAACGAGCGCTTCAAGGCCAGCGTCGCCCGCCTGCCGGCGCCGACCCAGGTGATCGAGCTCGACCACGTGACCGAGGGCCAGGCCTGCACCGCGCGCCTCGGCCTCGAGGGCGTCGACCCGAAGACGCCGGTGCTCTTCGCGCCCTGCGACGCCGGCTACGTCTACGACGTCGAGGCGCTCCTCGCGCACGAGGGGAAGGACGACGCGGACCTCGTGGTCTTCTCGGCGAAGGGGCACCTCCCCGCGATCTGGCGGCCGCACATGTACGGGTGGCTCGAGGTGAAGGGCGGCACGGTCACGCGAGTGGCGGTGAAGAAGCCGGTCGACGGCGTCCCCGTCGCCGAGCAGGAGGTCGTCACCGGCACGTTCTGGTTCAAGGACGTCGCCACCTTCCTCCGCGAATACGACGCGCTCCTCGCCGCGAACGACCGGGTGAACAACGAGTTCTACATCGACACCATCGCGCGGCGCATGGTGGAGGGCGGCGCGCGGGTGCGCGCGCTCAGCGTGGACAAGTACATCCCCTGGGGCACCCCCGAGGAGCTCATGACGTTCGACTACTGGAACGAGGTCTTCCGCGGGGCGCGGGATCTCGGCGCGAAGTCGCCGTGACGAAGGCCGCGAGCGACAAGGCCGACGAGGCGGCGCCGGGCGGTCTCGGCACGAAGGCCAAGAGCCAGGCGGCCGAGCTCGCGCGCTTCGTCGTGGTCGGGTCGAGCGCGGTCGGCGTCGACTTCCTCGTGTATTTCGCGCTGATCCGGCTCGTCCCCGTCGTCCCGACGTCGGTGGCGAAGGGCGTGAGCTTCATGGCCGGCGCCATCCTCGCGTTCATCCTCAACCGGGGCTTCGTGTTCCGGTCCGACGGCAAGGCCAAGCAGCAGGTCTTGCCCTTCGTCCTCCTCTATCTCTTCTCGCTCGCGCTCAACAACGGCGTGAACGCCGCGATGCTCGCGGTGGGCGCGCACAAGGTCCTCGCGTGGTTCTTCGCGACCGGGTCGTCGACGGTGTCGAACTTCCTCGGCATGAAGCTCGTCGTCTTTCGAAAGAAGAAGGAGTCATGAGGCGCTCGATCGTCGTCCCCTGCTACAACGAGGCCAAGAACCTCCCCTCGCTGATCCAGCGGTTCTCGGACATCCACACGAGCGGCGCCGACTGGGAGCTCGTGCTCGTGAACAACGGCAGCGTCGACGACAGCGCGGCGGTGTTCGAGGCCGAGCTCGCGAAGCCGGGCCGCGACTTCGTCCGCGTCGTCACCGTGCCGAGCCCCAACGTCGGCTACGGCCACGGAATCATGACGGGCCTCCGCGCGGCCCAGGGGGAGCTCCTCGCCTGGACGCACGCCGACGGCCAGACGCCGCCGGCGGACGTGCTCCGCGCCTTCGAGCTCCTCGAGACCGCGGCCGACCCGCGGCGCACCTTCGTCAAGGGCCGCCGGAAGAACCGCCCGGTGAAGGACACGCTCTTCACCTTCGGCATGGAGGCGACCGCGACCGCGATCCTCGGCCGGCACCTCGCCGACATCAACGGCCAGCCCAAGGCCTTCCACCGCGCGCTCCTCGAGCTCGCCACCGACCCGCCGGTGGACCTCTCCCTCGACCTCTACTTCTTCTGGCTCGCCAAGAAGAACGGCTTCGAGCAAAAGACGATCGACGTGCACTTCGGCGAGCGCGAGCACGGCGAGTCGAAGTGGGCGTTCAACTGGAAGAGCAAGTGGAAGAACATCGCGCGCAGCGTGAAATTCATGACCGCCCTTCGCACCGGCGGCGACTACCCGCGGGCCTGACGTGACGACCGAGATGGATCGCGTGGTCCGGGTCGCCGACGTGATGACGTCCCCCGTCTACACGCTCACCTCCACCCACAGCCTGCCGCTCGCGGAGAGCCTCATGGGCCTCGCGCGCGTTCGGCACGTGCCGATCGTCGACGACGGCCGCCTCGTCGGCATCCTCACCCACCGCGACCTCCTCGCCGCGAGCCTCAGCGTCCTCGGGCCGCTCACCGCCGACGAGCGGTCGAGCGTGCAGCTCGCGGTGCCGGTGTCGCGCATCATGCGGCGCGATCCGTGGACGATCACCTCCACCGCGCCCGCGGTGAGCGCCGCCCGGCTCATGCGCGACCACTCCTTCGGGTGCCTGCCGGTCGTCGACGACGGCGTCCTCGTCGGGATCGTGACGGAGTCGGACCTGCTCTCGCTCCTCACGGGCACCCTCGACCTCGCCGCGGTCCCGACCCCGTGGACGGTGGAGCAGGTGATGACCGCGAGCCCTGCGACGATCACCGGCACGACCACCATCGCCGAAGCGCGCCGCACGATGGTCGACCTCCGCGTTCGCCACCTGCCCATCCTCGACGAGGGCGTCCCGATCGGCGTGGTCTCGGATCGCGACCTCCGCGTCGCCGAGACGGTGTACCCGGATCCGAAGGACGCGAGCGCCGCGTGCGCGATCGACCTCGTCGGCAAGGACCGCCCCCACGCCGTCGCGCCGGGCGCGGCGCTCGCCGACGTCCTCCTGGAGATGCACGCCCACCGCGTCGACGCCGTCCTCGTCGTCGACCACGGCCGCCTGGTCGGGATCCTCTCGGCGCTCGACGCCTGCCGGCTGCTCGGCGACCACATCCGTCGCTCCGCGGCGCTCCCCCGAAAGACCTGATCTTCCGGACGGATACGGCCCGCTCCGCAATTGGGCAGCCAGCTGCCCATTTTCAGGACCCGGATCCCTCCCCTCCCGAATTCGTTGGCTGGCCAACGAATTTCGAGACGGCCCGCAGGCCCGGGGGTGGCCGCGAAATTCGTTGGCTGGCCAACGAATTTTCGGGACGGCACCCCGAGCCTGGCGGGGGCCGCGGAAATTCGTTGGCTGGCCAACGAATTGGGCAGCGCGCGGTCTCCCCCTCCTCGCGGAAGAATCCGCGGCCTGCGCCAAAAAAGTCGCGCAACCCTGGCGGCGGAGCGGCCGAAGGGGCGACATGTCCACGCGCCTCGCCGTCTTCTCGTGTCTCTTCGCGTCCCTCTCGCTCGCGGCCCTCGCCGGCTGCGAGTCGTCGACCTCGGGAGAGCCGCCGCCCGCGCCGGCGATGCCCCAGCCCGACGCCGGTCTCTCCGACAGTGGCACGAGCCCCGGCGCGGACGCCGGCGCGGACGCCGGCCCCAAGCGCCCGTCGTCGAGCCCCCTCGCGACCGGCGCGAGCCACGCGTGCCTCCTCGAGTCCGGCGCCGTCCGTTGCTGGGGCAGGAACGACGTCGGCCAGCTCGGCCAGAGCGGCGTCACCGAGAGCAAGACGCCGGTGGCCGTCGACCTCGGCGGCGCCAAGGTCAGCGCGATCGCCGCCGGCGCGTACCACACCTGCGTGATCA
The DNA here is from genome assembly GCA_016794325.1 of Myxococcales bacterium. Taxonomy (GTDB): domain Bacteria; phylum Myxococcota_A; class Polyangia; order Polyangiales; family Polyangiaceae; genus SXNL01. The sequence goes on from JAEUKG010000951.1 coordinate 9,220, forward strand.
CGGACGCCGGCAAGGTGAAGTGCTGGGGCGAGAACAACGACGGTCAGCTCGGCCTCGGCGACCGCGCGCGCCGTGGCGAACAGCCGGGGCAGATGGGCGCCGCGCTCCCCGACGTCGACCTCGGCGTCGGCCGCACGGCGAAGGCCATCGGCGCCGGCTACTTCCACACGTGCGCGGTGCTCGACGACGCGAGCGTGGTCTGCTGGGGCAAGAACGACATGGGCCAGCTCGGCAAGGGGCACACGACGAGCCTCGGCGACGATCCGGCCGAGATGGGCGACGCCCTCGCGCCGATCGCGCTCGGCGCGGGCGCGAGGGTCCGCTCGCTCGCCGTCGGCGGCGGGCACAACTGCGCGCTCCTCGAGAGCGGCGCCGTCAAGTGCTGGGGCTACGGCGCCGACGGCCGCCTGGGCCTCGGCGACACGACCACGCGCGGCGACAAGCCCGACCAGATGGGCGACGCGCTCCCGGCGGTCGACCTCGCCGGCAAGTCGGTGGCGATGCTGACCGGCGGCGGCCTCCACACCTGCGCCCTCTTCACCGACGGCGCGGTATCCTGCTGGGGATTCAACCGCGACGGCGAGCTCGGCGTCGGATCGGCGACGAGCGTCGGCGGCGCGCCCGGCCAGATGGGCGCGGCCCTCGCCAAGACCGACCTCGGGGCCCCGGCGATCGGGGTGAGCGCCGGGTACAACCACAGCTGCGCCGTGCTCGAGACGGGCGCGGTCAAGTGCTGGGGCCAGAACGCGAACGACGAGCTCGGCATCGGCAGCGCCGACAAGCAGAGCCGCGGCGACCAGCCCGGCGAGATGGGCGCGGCGCTCGCGGCCGTCGAGCTCGGCGGCAAGGCGTCGTTCGTCGCCGCGGGGCGATCGATCAGCTGCGCGCTCCTCGAGGGTGGCGCCACGAAGTGCTGGGGCCCCATCGTCCCGCCCGGGGGCTGACGAGGCGGCTGAAGCCCCACGGCCGCCCGCCCCTCACGCCGACACCGCCCGCCCGCGACGCCTCGCGGCGGGCGGCCTCCCGAGGAGAACGACCACCTCCCCCTACACACGGGCTCCTTTCGCTTTTCGGAGGAATGCGCGAAACTCTCTTCGATGGGCGTAAAGAAGCTTGCTCTCTCTTTCGCGGCCGCCGCTGGGCTCGTCGCGATGATGCTCCCCGGCTGCGGCGGCGACGATCCGAACCCCGACGACCCGAACTTCGGGACCTCGAGCGGGGACGGCGGGAAGAGAGACAGCGGCCCCGGCGGGCCGAAGGTCTGCCTCCTCAACAACTGCAACGCCGACGCCCACTGCGCGGACTGCTCCGGCGGCAAGACCGTCTGCAACCGCGCCGAGAAGCGGTGCGTCGCGTGCGGGCCGGGCGCCGGAGGCAAGGAGTGCGGGCCCGGCACGTACTGCACGCCGTTCGGCGACTGTGTCCCCAACGGCGTCACCTGCAACGTCGACGCGACGGGTGAGCCCACCGTCGCGTGCAAGTCGAACGCGGACTGCGCCGCGTGCGATCCGTCGCACAAGGTCTGCGACGGCGGCAAATGCGTCGGCTGCGTCGACAACGACCACACCAACTGCCAGTCGACCGACGTCTGCAAGAAGAACAAGTGCGTGGCCGCGTGCCCGCAGACCTGCAACACCGACGGCGACTGCGACTCGTGCGGCGCTCCGACCAAGGAGGCGCACGCTTGCAACAAGCACGTCTGCGCGCAGTGCTCTCCGACCAAGGCGTGCCCCGCGAGCCAGACGTGCGACTACGAGCACGGCACCTGCATCAAGAACTGCGGCGTGCCCAACAAGCCGCCGGGCGCGTGCCTCAAGGACGACGACTGCGCGGGCTGCACCGGCACCACCAAGTGCAAGCTGCCCGTGAACGGCGGCTTCGGCGTGTGCCAGGTGCCGGCGACGGGCTGCTCCGACATCGGCAAGGGCGTCTTCGTGCTGCCCGATCCGTTCGGCAAGTTCACCCAGAGCTGCTCGACCGATCCCGACTGCGCGAACGTCAGCCTCGACTACAACCTCGGCAAGGACCTCCGCGACATCACCGGCATCGGGGGCATCGGCGACGCGAAGATCCAGTACCCGATGCACGCCTGCGCGTCCGTCGAGGTCCTCGACAAGAGCTGCGGCGTCTGCGTGCCGTGCAAGAAGGATGCAGACTGCACGCCCATCGACATCGACAAGGTCGCGGGCGAGGCCTTCGGCCCCATCGGCAGCGTGGCCTCGGCGATCCTGCTCGACAAGGTCTTCGGGCCCAACGACCACAAGCTCAACATGTATTGCCAGAAGGTGGCCGGCGCCTTCGGCATCTGCGCGCCGTGCTCGAACCCGCTCGCCGCGTGCGGCAACGGCCTCACGCCGGCGCCCGCCGGCAGCTGCACCCACGACGCCTGCGTCGAGGGCGAGAAGCTCGGCGCCAACTGCTCCTCGTGCATCGCCAAGGTCTGCGAGAAGGACGCCTTCTGCTGCACCCAGAAGTGGGACTACCAGTGCACCGCCGAGGTCGACGCGTTCTGCGACGACAAGAGCTGCCTGCCCCCCTACTCCTGCCTCTACAAGACCGCCGGCTGGTACTGCGACGCCAACAACAACAAGACGGCGTACCGGTGCGACGGCCAGCTCCGCGAGACGTACCCCTGCCCCGGCGGCAACCAGCAGTACTGCCGCAAGGTCGGTACGGGGACCAAGGACCCCGCGATCGTCGGCGGCGACGGCAAGCCGGTCTGCTACCCGACACCGTGATCCGAGGCTCCGATGAGACACCTCCTCTCTGCGTTTCTGGTCACGCTCCCCGTCGCCTTCGGCTGCGGCGGCGGGGCGCAAGAGGGTGAGAAGCCCAAGACGGCCGCGAGCCAGGACCACGTCCCGGCGAACTCGGGCTTCGTCGACCCGCGGGCCAAGACCGCGGACGGCAAGCCCGAGGGAGCCACCACGTCGAGCGCCGAGACCGGCAGCGGCGGCGCGGCGGCCCCCGCGGGGGCTCAGGGCGGCGCCGCCGCCGGCGGCGCGGCGGGGGGCGCGGGCGGGCCCACCCCGCTCGTCTCCGAAGACCCGCGCAACCCGGCCGCCTCCCCGCCCGCCACCAAGGGCGGGCCGAAGGTGTCGAAGGCGGAGTGCGAGAAGTCCTTCGACAAGTACCTCGAGCTCGCGATCGGCTCCGACCCTCGCCTCGCCGGCGTCTCGAAGGAGATGATCGCCCAGGCCCGCGCCGGCGCCACCGCCCAGAAGGGCGACCCGTGCGTCACCGAGCCTCCCACCCGTGCACAATACACGTGCGCGATGGCCGCCAAGACCACCGGCCAGTGGGAGAGCTGCATGCGCTGACGCGGCGGCGCGCCCGCGCGCCTGCCAGGAACTCGGCCCACGGAGGCGGCCCTTCGTAGACTCTCGGGCTCATGGGCCCTCGCCTCCCGCGCCGCGCCGCGCTCGCCGCCCTCGCCGTCACGTCCGCGACCTTGGTCGGCGGCTGCTTCGGCAGCTTTGGCCTCACCCAAAAGGTGTGGAAATTCAACGACGGAGCGAGCTCGAACAAGTGGGTCAAATGGCTCCTCTTCCTCGGGCTCATCATCATCCCCGTCTACAGCATCAGCGTGTTCGTCGACGCGATCGTCTTCAACACCATCGAGTTCTTTACTGGGAAGAACCCGATGCTGAGCCGCCGCGAGGACCTCGGGCAAGGGCACGCGCTCGCGTTCTCGGCCGACGGCCCCGACGCCGTGCGCGTCGAGCACTTCGAGCGCGGGCAGCTCGTCCGGGCGTTTCGCCTCGAGCGCCGGGGCGACACCGTGACCCTCACCGATCACCGCGGCCGCGCCCTCGCGACCGCGCGCGAGCTGCCGACGGGCGCCGTCGAGGTGCGCACGACGCGCGGCGACGTCCGCGCCGCCCTCGAGCCCGCCGATCGCCAGCGCGTCGTCGCCGCGCTCCAAGCCGGCCGGACCCCGGGCGAGGCGCTCCTCGGCTGAGCCCCGCGCTCACCCGCGACGGGCGCGACGGGCGCGGAGCTCCTCGAGCGCCGCGGCGTCGGCGAGGCGGATCGGCCGAACCGAGCGCGCCCGTCGGCGCTCTTCGCGGGTGCTCACGGGTGAAGCGCGGCACCGAAGCGAGGTCCACGCGCGCCGGCTGCCCTGGTCGCGCGGCGAGGCGCGACGGTCACGACGGCAGGCGCCGGTCGAGCCAGAGCACGAGCTCGAGGGTGCCGACCTCGCGCAGCCAGGGCTGATCGTGGGGGCCCGGCGAGAGCCGGAACGTGTGCCGCACCTGCTCGCGCCACATCGCCTGATCGAGCGCGTCGCTGCTCTTCCTGTAGTGATCGAGCGTGCTCGTCGAGAGGTAGAAGTCACGGCCGCCGTGCTTCTCGAGCACCTCGGCGAGGCGGGTCGCGTAGCCCGCGGCCGACGTCTCGAAGATCGCCGTCTGCACCCCCGCCCACCCGCCGAAGGCCTCGGGCCGGGCGAGGAACGCCTCGATCGCGACGAACGCGCCGAGCGAGCAGCCCCCGAGGATCGCTCGGCGCGGATCGGGATCGAGCGGCGCCTCCGCCTTCGCCGCGGGCAGGAGCTCGCGGGCGATCCACTCCCCGTAGGCGCGCGCCTCCGGCGTCGTCTGGATGTTGGGCATGTGCGGGCAGACGAAGGCGAGCGGGCGCACCGGGCGCGCCGCGACGAGGGCGTTCACCTCCTTGAGCGCGGCCTCGGTGAAGTCGCCGCGCTTGCTCTCGGCGACGACCGGCGGGCGGTCGAGCCGCGCGATCGCAGCGGCGAGGCCGTAGCGCTCGACCCACGCCCACGCGCCGGCCTTCGGGTCCTGGGTCTCGCCGAGGCCGTGCAAGAGCACCGCGTAGGGCACGGGGCCGGGCGGCGCGGGGGTGGGCGTCACGAGCGTGCATCGGCGGCCGGCGAGGACGACCTCGCGCACCGAGGGCGGCCCGGGCAGGGCGGCGGCCCGCCGGGCGACGACGGCGGACGCCGCGCCGAGGGCGAGGGCCCGGCGCGAGATCCGTGCACTCTTCATGGATCTACCAGCCGGTCTTGGCCTTGATGGCGGGCACGATCTGGTTCGCGAGGGTCTGCGAATACGCCGGGCTCGCGTGGTAGTCGCACCCGGTGAGGTCGGCCTCCAACGCCCGCGGGGTGAACTCGAAGTACTCGATCTTCGCGTCGGTGGCCTTGCGGGCGTCGACGACGCCCTTCACCGCCGCCTTCATGTTCGTGTACGCGTTGTACCCGGGCGGATAGAAGTCGGTGATCGTCGGGTTCATCGTGCAGAAGATCCACGCCGCCGGGTACTTCGTGCGCACGAAGCCCACGAGCTCGTCGAGCTTGTTCCGGAAGCCCATCGCCGGCGGCGGGTCGAAGACCATCGCGTTCGGCTGATCCCAGTCGTTGTTGCCCATGTTCACGATCACGACGTCGGGCGCGAAATCGGCGAACGCCCACGCGCTCGCGGCGTCGTCGGGCAGGGCGCGCTGGTAGAGGGCGCCGAAGAGGTCGAGGTCGGTCCGGTCGAGGTTCTGGTACACGCCCTTGCCCGAATACGACACGTTGTGGTGGTCGGCGCCGAGGGCCTTGGCGGCGAGGCCGACCCAGCTCTTGCGCTCGTTCTGGTTCACCGCCGACGCGCCGCCGGGGCACGCCGGGCCCGCGCCCTCGATGCCGTAGCCGTTCGAGCCCGAGTCGCCGAGGATCTCGATGCGGCGGCCGGGCGCGGGCGGCGGCGCGAGCAAGGCGCCGGCCCCGAAGTCGAACTTCTTGAACTGCGTCATCCCGTAGTAGCTCTCGGTGCGCCGGTAGAGCTCGACGGTGTGAGCGCCGGCCGCGAGCCCGGTCGCGAGCGGATAGGTCTGGGTGCCCTCGACCGGCACCAGCGTCTGCGCCAAGAGCGCGCCGTCGACGAAGACGTCCCAGCGGCTCGTATCGTCGCTCGCGCCCTTGGTCTCGGTGAGCTCCACGCTCACCTGGGTGCCGTCGAAGCGCGCGACGATCCGCGCGCCGGGCCACGCGACGCGCGGGCCCGCGGCGTCGCGCTTGTCGAAGCGGCCCACGAAGCGCACGGCCGGGGGCCCGCCGCTGCCGCCCTCGGCGCTGGAGTCGGCGCCGCCGTCTCCGCTCGACGAGCCCCCGCTCGAGCTCGACGACGAGCCTCCGCTCGAGCTCGACGACGAGCCTCCGCTCGAGCTCGACGCGCCGCCGGCGGGGTCGTCGTCCCCTCCGCACGCGACGGCGGCGACCGACCCGACGAGGAGAGCGAGGAGCGGGACGTAGATGCGCGACATGAGCCGATGATCTCCGCTCGCGCGAGGCTCCGCAAGCCCCGCGGCGCGGCCCCGCCGCCTTCGCGCGCGGGCGCTCCCGAGCGCCGAAACCCGTTCGCGAAACGACGGGCCATGATTTACAACAGCGTCCATGAAATCGCCGCTGTCGACGATCGAGCTCCCCATCCGCTGGAACGGCGTGCGCGCCGCCGACGTGGTGCCCGAGGTGCGCGCCGCCGTGAGGGCCGCCGAGGCTGCCCTCGACGCGCTCGCCCACGCGGCGCCGACGTGGGACGCCACGATGGCCGCGCTCGACATGGCGACCGAGCGCCTCGACTGGACGCTCGGCCTCGCCTCGCACCTCGAGTCGGTGTGCGGCGAGCCCGAGATCCGCGCCGCCTACGCCGAGGCGCAGGAGATCTCGATGGCCACCTACACCCGCCTCGTCACGGACAGCGGCGCGTTCGCGGCGGTCAAGCGCTTCGCGGCGACGCCCGAGGCCGCCGCCCTCACCGGCGCGCGGCGCCGCTTCCTCGACAAGACCCTCGCCGACTTCCACAAGAACGGCGCCGATCTCGACGACGCCAAGAAGGCCGAGCTCACGGCGCTCGACGCGGAGCTCGCGCGCCTCACCCTCACCTTCGCCCAGAACGTGCTCGACTCGACCAACGCCTTCGAGCTCCTCGTCGACGACGAGGCGCGCCTCGCGGGCCTGCCGGCGCGCGTGGTCCAGGGCGCGCGCGCGAGCGCCGCCGACAAGGGCAAGCGCGGCTTCCGGCTCACGCTCCAGGCGCCCTGCTACCTGCCGGTGATGACCTACCTCGAGGATCGCGGGATCCGCGAGGCGATGTACCGCGCCAACGTCACCCGGGCGACCGCGGCCCCCCACGACAACGCCGCCCTCATCGGCCGCATCCTCGAGGTCCGCCGCAAGAAGGCGACGATGCTCGGCTTCGCCGACTTCGCCGACCTCGTGACGAGCGATCGCATGGCCGGCAGCGGCCGCCGCGCGAAGGAGTTCGTGGCCCACGTCGCCGAGGCCCTCCGCCCCGCCTTCGCCCGCGAGAACGCCGAGCTCGAGGAGCTCGCCCGGCGCCACGGCGTGGCCGAGCTCCGGCCCTGGGACGTCGCCTTCTTCGCCGAGAAGCTCCGCGCCGAGCGCTACGCGTTCGACGAGGAGGCGCTGCGGCCCTATTTCGCCGCGCCCCAGGTGCTCGACGGGCTCTTCCGCATCGCGAGCGCGCTCTTCGACGTCCGCATCGAGCCCGCCGACATCGAGACCTGGCACCCGACGGTCACCGCGTTCGGCGTCAAGGACGCCGCGAACCGCGACCTCGGTGTATTCTACATGGACCTCTACCCCCGCGAGAGCAAGCGCGACGGCGCGTGGATGGCGGGCCTCGTCGATCGGCTACCGGGGACGCGCCACGAGCGGCAGAACGTCGCCCTCATCGTCGGCAACCTCACCCCCGGCCGCGACGGCACGCCGCCGCTGTTCTCGCACCGCGAGGTGGAGACGGTGTTCCACGAGTTCGGCCACATGATGCACCACCTCTTGAGCCGCGCCGACATCCGCAGCCAGGCCGGCACGCGCGTGGTCGCCGACTTCGTCGAGCTCCCGTCGAAGATGATGGAGAACTGGTGCTGGGAGCGCGAGTCGCTCGCGCTCTTCGCCAAACACTGGGAGACGGGCGCGCCGCTGCCCGAGCCCCTCGTCGACAAGATGCAGCGCGCCCGCACCTTCCGCGCCGCCAACGCGATGATGCGCCAGCTCGGCTTCTCGAGCGTGGACCTCGCGATGCACACCGAGCCCGACGCGGGCCGCTTCGCCACCCCCGCCGCCGCCCTCGAGTACGCGCGACGGACGTTCGTTGCGTTCTCGCCGGTGGCGCTGCCCGACGAATACGCGATGATCGCCTCGTTTTCGCACCTCTTCGGGGGCGCGTACAGCTACGCCGCCGGCTACTACGTGTACCAGTGGGCGGAGCAGCTCGACGCCCACGCCTTCCTCCGCTTCAAGGAGAAGGGCGTGCTCGACGGCGTCACCGGCGCCCGCTACCGCGACGAGATCCTCGCGCGCGGCGACGGCGACGACCCGGGCGCGCTCTTCAGGAACTTCACCGGCGAAGAGCCGCGCCTCGAGCCGATGCTCGCGCGCCTCGGCGTCGGCTGACGGTCACTCGTTGTTGGCCCAGCCGAGGATGCCGTTCGTGTAGGCGGTCGTGTTCCCCGCGGCCACCGTGAACGGGTGGCCGTTGCCGGCGGTGGTGGGCCGCTTGATGAGCGAGCTGTTCGGCTTGTCGGCCTTGTTGATCTTCGCGAGCGCCTGCCCGCACGCGGACGCCGGGTCGGTGGTGAGCTTGGTGAGGTCGAGCGCGGCGGTGGCGCCGGTGTTCGACCCGTTGTGGCAGTTGAGGCACGAGTTGCCCTGGAGCACCGGCGTCGCCATCGACTGGAAGGTCGCGAGCGACTTGCAGCCGCCGCCCCCTCCTCCGCCCGCGTCGCTGACCTCGACCGGGTCGAGCGACTCGAAGGCGAGCGCGATCTTGTTCGAGTCCTTCCAGTCGAGGAGGAAGATCTGCCCCGGGCCCAGCACGGCCGTCTGCCCCGCGGGGACCTTCTGGTCGACGATCGACAGCGAGTCGACCGGATCCTTCGTCGGCTTCCCGCCCTCGGGCACGATGACGAAGATCGGGTGCCGCACCCGGACGCCCGTGCTCGCCGGCGCCACGAACGAGAGCTTGGTGATGCTCACGATCGTGCCGTTCTTCTGCGCGTCGAAGGTGACCTTGGAGCCGGGGACGTTCTTGCCCGCCTTCGAGACGTCGATCGTGTTCGGCCCGAAGACGAGCGGCTGGGCGTCGGTCGTCGGCAGGGCCTTCGCCTTCAGGATCTCGGCCTCGAGCTGCAGCCAAGCGGTCACGCGATCGCCGAGGCCTTGGTTGGCGCCGGAGAGCGCCGGGCCCGCGTGGGCGCCGCGGCTCGTGAGCTTGCTCTGCCCCGCCTCCTCGGTGATGATCCCTGGGTGGTTGCGGATGGCGACGTAGGTGTCGGGGCCCTTCAAGAAGGGCGGCGCCCCGTTTCCGCCGTCGCCGTGGCAGCTCCCGGCGCACAGCTTCACGAGGTCGGCCTCGAGCGCGCGGTACGTGGCCTCGGCCCGCGCGGCCATCGCCGCCGCGCCGTCGCCCTCGATCGCCGCCGCGTCGCCCTGCCCGTAGCCCGCGGGGTACTTGAAGTTGGACGATCCGTCGTCGCAAGCAAGAAAGCCCAGGAGGGCCGAGCCCGACAACGCCGCGCCGAGCGCGAAGCGCCAAAGTCGCATCCCTACAAGCTATCCCGCCCGAGGGGCGACGGGAAGGGTACGTGCCCGCGTGCGCGCTGAGCCCACGGTGTGCGAGGGTGTGAGCGGATGACGTCGCGTGCCTCCGGCGCGGCGCGCGCGAGCTTCGTGGACCTCGCGCGCGAGCGCGGCTTCGTCCTCTACCAAGCGGCGCGCGTGCTCTCGATGCTCGGGGTGCAGATGCAGGGCGTCGCGCTCGCCTGGCACCTCTACGACATGACGCGCGATCCGATGTCGCTCGCCTTCGTCGGCCTCGCCCAGTTCGCGCCGCAGATCCTCCTCAGCCTCGTCACCGGCCTCGTCGCCGACCACGTCGATCGGCGCCGCGTGCTCGGCGCCGCTCACGGCCTCGTCCTCGTCGCCGCCCTCGGGCTCTTCGTCCTCGCGCGCTCGGGCTCGCGCCGCGTCGCCGCGATCTACGCGCTCTCGGTCGTGGTCGGCGCCGCGCGCGCCTTCGGCGGGCCCGCGGGCCAGGCGCTCCTGCCGACCCTCGTGCCGCGCGACCTCTTCCCGACCGCGGTCGCGCTCTCGTCGTCGACGTGGCAGCTCGCGATGATCGTCGGGCCGAGCGTCGGCGGCGTCGTCCTCGGGGCGACGGGGCGCCCGGAGGCGGTGTACGCGACGACCGCCGCGCTCCTCGCCGTGTCGATCGGGCTCGTCAGCCTCGTCCCCCGCCCCGCCGACGCCGAGCCGACGCCGAAGCGCGCGATCCGCGCCGCCGACGTCGCCCTCGGCCTCCGCTACGTCTTGTCGAACAAGCCGGTCCTCGGAGCGATCACGCTCGACCTCTTCGCGGTGCTCCTCGGGGGCGCGGTCGCCCTCCTGCCCATCTTCGCGAAGGACCGCCTCGGGGCCGGCCCGATGGGGCTCGGCGTCTTGCGGGCCGCGCCCGCGATCGGCGCCGCGAGCATGGCCGCGCTGCTCGCGATCCGACCCCTGCGCCGGCGCGCGGGGACCTGGCTCCTCGCGTGCGTCTTCGCCTTCGGCGTCGCGACCATCGTCTTCGGCGTGTCGACGAGCCTGCCCCTCAGCGTGGTCGCCCTCGCGGTGAGCGGCGCGGCCGACATGGTGAGCGTGGTCGTGCGCCTCACCCTGGTGCAGCTCAAGACGCCCGACGAGATGCGAGGCCGCGTCGCCGCGGTGAACGCCGTCTTCATCGGCGCCTCCAACGAGCTCGGCGAGTTCGAGTCGGGCCTCACCGCCGCGTGGCTCGGGCCCGTCGCCGCGGTCGTCGTCGGCGGCCTCGGCACGTGCGTCGTCGTCGCGCTATGGGCGGTCCTCTTCCCCAGCCTGCGGAAGATCGACCGCCTCACCGAGTGAGCGCGCCGCGAGGGCCGCGCCGAGCATCTCCCCGCACTCCTCGAGGACGACGAGCGCCACGTAGACCGGATCGTCCCACCCGTGGCGCCTCGCCCACGCGTGGCCCAGGGCCTCGAGGCCGAGCCCACATGCAACATACACACATCCGGCGACGACGAGCCCGCGGCGCTCGCGCGGCTCGGCGTGCCGCGCCGCGCCCGCGGCGAGCGCGGCGCCGAGCGGCAGGACGATCGCCGCCCCCAAGCCCCACACCGCGATCGGCGGGACCGCCCCCCCGGCCAGGAGCGAAAGGAGCCACGCCGCGACCGCCTCGTGCACCTGGGCCGTCTCGT
>JAEUKG010000250.1 GCA_016794325.1 Myxococcales bacterium
GCACGACCCTCACGAGCGCCCAGGCCGACCTCAACAAGCCGCAGCCCACCCCCGCCTCGTCGTGGTCCCCCAAAGACCTGAACAAGCCGGCCGACAAGCCCAAGGTCTCGGTCCCCAAGGCCGACTCCATCGCCAAGGACCTCAACAAGCCCGCGCCGACGACCTCGAGCGCCGACGTCGGCAAGGGCGTCCGCCGCGCGAGCGACGACATGAACCGGCCGCAGCCGGTGATCTCCGGCGCCGCGTCGTCGTCCACGCCCGCGCCCTCCGCCGCCCCCGCGGCCGCGCCCTCCGCCGCCCCCGCAGCCAAGCCGGCGAAGTAGGACTGTCCCTCAGGGGATAGCCGAGCCCAGCCTGGCGATCCGGTCGTGCGCCTGGGAGCAGGCGTCGGCGTAGCGAGACGCGGCCGCGCCCCGGCAGATCATCTTGGAGAACGCGGTCAGGTTCTGGATCGCCTCCGCCCTCCGCGGCGGGCTCTGCGCCGCGTAGCTCATGCCGAGGGAGAAGTAGACGATGGCCTGGCCAGGGCCGCCGCAGGCGCCGCACGCGGCCTTGGCCTGCTCGAAGCGCGGGAGCGCGTCGGCCGGGCGACCGCGCCGATCGAGCGTCTGCCCGAGGAGCATGAGCAGCGGGAAGCGCGACGCGTCGCCCTCCACCACCTCCAGCGACGCGGCGAGCGTCTGCTCGGCCTGCTCGAGCAGGCGCAGCCGGAGGTACAGATCGCCGAGCGCCGCCCAGTGGGGGGCGTGGGCCGGCGCGAGCTCCACCGCGCGGGTGTAGTGCACGAGGGCGCCGCGGTCGTCGTGCAGGTGCAAGAGCACGTCGCCGAGCTCGTGGTGGGCGTCGGCGTGGTTGGGGTCGAGGGAGAGCGCGGCCTCGAGCGGGGCGCGCGCGGCGGCGAAGTCCCCTCCCCCGCGGGCGGCCACGCGCGCGAGCGCGGTCCCGTGCGCCGCGGCGTAGCCCGCGTGCTTCGGGTCGAGCTTCCACGCTCGCCCGAACGACTCCGCCGCCGCGGCGTACTCCTCGGCCTTGAGCTGGCTCACCGCGAGGCGCCAGAACAAGCTCGCGCGCGAGGGCGCGAGCTCGGTCGCGCGCTTGTGCTTGGCGATCGCGGCCGCGACGTCGACCGCGCGCTCTCGGTCCGCCTCCTTGGCGAGCGCGAGCGCCGCGGCGAGATCGCCGTCGCACTTCGCGCCCGCGCTCGGCGACGCGAGGGCGACGGCGAGCGTCAAGGCGGCGCCGACGGCGGAGGCCGCGCGGACGCGCGAACGCGGGCGCGCCGCGGCGCGGGCCCGATCGAGGGGAGGAGGCGACATCGCTCCATCGTGCGGCATCGCCGCGCGCGCCCGCAAGGTCGGCGTGGTACCCTGCCGGGCGATGCGCGCCCTCGCGACGACCCTCACCGCCCTCGCGTGCGCCGCGGCGCTCGCGTGCGGAGCGACGCCCGCCCCCCCCGCGCCGGCGCCGGTGCCCTCGGCGGCGCCCGCCGCGAGCGGCTCGGCGTGCCCGGACGACGAGGCGTACACCCCGCGCGCCGCGTGGTCGGGCAAGAAGCCGACGCTGCCGCCGGTGCCCGCCCTCCCGAGCCGCCCCGCGCGAATCGGTGCAGACTACACGGTATACGGCGCGGTGCACGCGCTCCACAGCCGCATCGAGGAGCGCGAGGTGACGAGCAGGCCCATCGTCGTCGTGGGGTACATCGCCGACACGAACCTCGCGCGAGCGCCGAAGTGCGCGCTCCACCCCGCGGGCAAGCGGAGCCCCGACGGGTGCGTGACGGAGATCCCCGCGTTCGTCCTCGCCGACGAGCGCGCGCCGGACGCCGCCGCGCCGCGCATCCGCGCGCTCGGCTGGGCGTCGAACTTCCCCCAGGTGTTCGAGGCGAGCCAGCGCTACAAGGGCCTCAAGGCGCCGCCGGCGAAGCTCTACGAGGATCCGATCTGGGCCGTCGGCGTGCCCTTCCCGCTCCCGGCCCCGGGCGCGAAGGTGCGCGTGCGCGGCACCTACGGTTTCTCGTTCACGAAGAGCTCGACGGGCATCACGACCGATCCCGACGGAGGGATCCTGACGGTGGAGTCGGTGGAGACGCTGGAGCCGGCCCCCGAGCCCGCGAAGCTAGGCCCGGGCTAACACCCCGTCCGCGTCTCGCGTCCCCGTCCGCGTCCCCGTTCGCGTCCGCGTCCCCGTTCGCGTTCGCGTCCCCGTCTCGCGTCCGCCTCAGATTCCCGTCAACGTATACTTGTACGTCGCATACAGCCGCCGCTCCTGCCCCGCGTCCTCCCAGTGGTACGTGTAGCGCCCGACGTGGCCGAGCCGAATCGAGGTGTCCGCGTGCACCTTGTGGCCCGCCTCCCGCGCGCGGTGGCAGAACGAGTAGTCCTCGGAGAGGTAGCGGTGGCCGCCCTCGCCGTCGGGCACGACGAGCGACAAGAAGAACGGCACGATGCCCGGCCCGTCGCCGGCGTCGCAGCGCGGCAGCGCGAGCTTGGTCCGGATGTCCTCGTACACCTCGCGCCGCGTGAGCAAGAAGCCGGTGGGGAGGTACATGACCTCGAGGAGCCCGCCGCCCTCGCCGAGGGTGAGCTCGGTCGGCACCTCGATGGGCCGAACGGGGAGGCGCCGCTGACCCTTCACGGGGTAGATGCCGCCCACCACGGTGACGTCGTGCGAGAGGAGCGCTTCGACGCCGTCGGCCGAGAACTCGACGTCGGAGTCGATCCACACGATGTCGTCGAAGCCGTCGTGCAGGGCCGCCGTCGCCATCATGCTCCGGCCTCGGGCGATGTCGGAGTGGCCGCGGACGCGGCGCACCGGGAAGCCGCGCCGCTCGAGCTCCTGAAGACCGGACTCGCACTCGGGCTCGACGGTCCCGCCGACGGGGACGAGAATCACGCGCTTGCGCATCGCAGGTTCCTCCGGGGAGAAGCGAGGCGGGGATCTAGCACACGAAGGCGGGAGGTGGAGGGAGGGGGCTTCGGGCGCGGGCGGGAGGGCGGGAGAGGGGGATGCGGACGCGGATGCGGACGCGAGACGCGGACGCGGACGCGGACGCGAGACGCGGACGCGGACGCGAACGCGAGACGCGA
>JAEUKG010001053.1 GCA_016794325.1 Myxococcales bacterium
CACGGGCGACGCTCGCGCCCTCCAGTGCCGCGGCCACCCCCTCCGCGATCGCGTCTACGTTGCCCATCGAGCGCCGCCCCGCCGCGCGTCAGCGCACGACCTTGCGGAGCTCCGACTTCGTGATGAAGAAGATCGCTCGCCCGTCCGCGGCGATGCGGCTCGGTACGTCCTCGCCCTTGGCGTGGACGATCGTCGTCTTCCCGCAATCGCCGAAGTCGCAGCTGGCCACGGTGCCCGACGCCTGCTCGATCCAGAAGACCCGCTTGTCGAACACGAGGACGTCGGCCGGCGTCTTCTGGTTGCTGGCGAGATCGACCGGGCTCGAGCACGGCCCGATCGGCGCGCGGAACGTGCAGGTCCGGACGGCGCCGGTCCCGCTGTCGGTGCCCCAGACCAGGTCGAATTGCCCGAGGGCGGGCGCCGGGCGCGCCGACATCGCGCGCACCTTGCCTTGCGCGCTCGCGACGAGCGCGGTGGTCGCGTTCGCGGGGTCGCGGGCGTGGATGGAGCCGTCCTGTTCGCTCCAGAAGACGAAGTTGTCCTCCGCGGCGATCGTCTGCGCGCGATCGCCGTCGATCCGGGTGTACGCCGCCGACTTCGCCTCGAACGCGCCGCCGTTCGGGGCCGACTCGAGGGCGATGAAGAACGTCTTCGTCGGCGTGATCGCCACGTCGGTCCCGGTGATCGTCGTCGCCGGCCCGAAGGGGGTGAGCCCGCCGGCCTCGACCTTCCGGAGCTGCGTGGAGCCGGACGCGAAGGTGAGGAGGTACGTGTCGGGCCCGCTCGGGTGCGTCGAGACCCCGCGGAACTCGTACGCCCCGCCGAACTGCCCGGCGAGGGCGCGGGTGGTCCCGCCGTCGGGGCCGAGCGATCGCGCCACGCGCCAGAGCGTCGCCGGGCGCTCGATGACGAAGACGTCGCCACCGCCTTGCTGAACGGACAAGTCCGCGGTGCCGCCTCCGAAGCTCGCCAGGGTGTAGGGCTGGCACACACCCTTCACGCACGCGCCGCGCTCGCAGTCGTGCCCCGGCGAGCCGCAGTTCTTCGGATCTTCGGCGGCCGCATCGCCGCTCGACGACCCGCCATCCCCCCCCGAAGAGGACGACGAGGAGCCGCCGTCGCCGCCCGACGACGAGCCGCCGCTCGACGAGGCGTCAGGGCCGCCGTTCAGCGTCGGATCGACCTCGAAGCTGCCGAGGATCGCCGTGCACGCGGGGAGCGAGAGCAAGAGAGGAAGAGCGAGGCGCGAGAGACTCCGCATCCACCGAGGATAGCCCACCGCAGGCACGACCGCGCGAGCCGCCGACCGCCCTCAGCGAATCCTCACGCGCCGCTCAGACACGGCGGGGACGCCCGTTCGCGCGCGCACCGCCCCGACGCGCCACCGCGCGACGCGGAGCCCTCGCCGAGCCGCCTACCAGCCCCAGATGTACTCTACACGCAAAAACCCCGTGGTGTAGGAGGGGTAGGTCTTGATGTCCGAGAGCACGAAGTGCTGCCGGAGCGCGACCCCGATCGCGAAGCTGCGATCGAGCTGGTAGTCGAGGCCGAGCGCGAGCTGCGCGCCTCCCCCCGGCTTGTAGCCGTCGAGGTTGCCGCCGGTGAGGCCGTAGCCGGCGCCGAGGACGCCGAAATACGGCACCCACTGGAGCACGTCGAGCACGTAGGCGACGCCGACGCCGAGGGAGTCGATGCGCGCCGGCCGCGTCTTGGGCGATCCCGGGTCGTCGTCCTGGTTCAGCGCGACCTGGACGGAGCTCGCCTCAGCCATGAGGTTGAACTGGTCGGTGAGCCCGTAGGCGTAGTGCACCCCGAGGCCGGCGCCGACGCTCATCGTCGACTTGTCGCCCACCTTGAGCACCCCGAGCCCGGGGCCGAGGCCGATGTGGTGTTGCCGCTCGAACGCGCTCGCCGCGCTTGGCGCGGCGAAGACGAGGAGCGCGGCGAGGAGCGCGAGGAGGCGCGTGTGCATGACCCTGGGTCGACCCTTAGCCAATCTGCCCCCTCACTGCACGGAAAGAAGCTCCACCTCGAAGATCAGCGCCGACGCCGGCGGGATCTTCGGCGGGACCCCGCGGTCGCCGTAGGCGAGGTTCGCGGGGATGACGATGCGCCGCCGGCCGCCCGGCCGCATGCCGACGAGCCCCTGGTCCCACCCCTTGATGACGACGCCCTTGCCGAGCTCGAACTCGAAGGGCTCGCGCGACGCGTCGAACTTGGCGCCGGTGGCGTGCAGCGTTCCGATGTAGTGTACACGCAGCTTGTCGCCGGCCTTGGCGGGCGCGCCGCTGCCGGGCACCAGATCCTGCACCACGAGCGCCGTCGGGGTGCGGGCGGGCACGGTGGGCTCGGCGGCGACGCGGTCGACGATGCGCCGGAGCCGCGCCGCCTTCACCGTGCCGGTCACGTAGACGTCCCCCACGAGCATGGCGGGGACGACGTGGATGCCGGCCGCCTCCGCCGCCGCGACGTCGGCGTCGACGGCGGCCGCGTGTTTGTGGGCGTCGAGCGACGCGCCGAGCTTGGCGGGGTCGAGGCCCGCGGTCTTCCCGTACGACTCGAGGTCGGAGCGCTCGAGCGCGCCCTGACCCTGGGAGAGGAGCGACGCGATCTTGTCGTAGCCGGGCTGCCCCTTCTGCGCGAAGGCCTCGAGCGCGGTCTCGGCGGCGAGGCGCGCGTGCGCGTGGTTCGCGAGCGGGCGGCTCCGGTACACCACCCGCACCTTGGTGCCGTGGCTGCGGAGGAGGTCGTCGACGACCGGACCCATCGCCGCGCACGGGGGGCACTCGAAGTCGGTGAAGACCTGGACCGTGACCTTCGGCTGGGCCGCGCCGCGCGCGGGCGCCTTCGGATCCACGTCGACGTGCTTGCGCGGGGGCTCGCTGGGCGAGCGCGCCGAGAGCATGATCTTGTCGTACACCTGGGCCGCGGGCACCCCCGCCTTCACCAGCGCCTCCGCCTTCTTCATCTCCTCGTCGACGAGCGCCTTGAAGCGGTCGATGGGCTGCGCGCCGACCAGGCGCCGCCCGTTGACGAAGAAGTGCGGCGTCCCCTGGGCGCGCAGCTCGTCGCCGAGATCGGTGTCGTCCTCGATCGCCGAGGCGTGTTTGTTCGAGGCGACCGCCGCCATCGCCGCCTTCACGTCGAGCCGCTGCTGGGTCGCGCGCGCCTCGAGGTCGGCGTCCTCCAGGCTCTTCACGTCGGCGAAGAGCGAGTCGTGCATCGCCCAGAACGCCGCGTCTCCCCGCTGGGCCCGGGCCTCGCGCGCCAACGTCGCCGCCGGCACCGCCCGGTTGTGGAACGACAGCGGCATGTCCTTCCACACCACCCGCAGCTTGTCGCCGTAGGCCTGGCGCAGCTCTTTGAGTGTGTCTTGCACACGTTGGCAGAACGGGCACTGGAAGTCGCTGAACTGCACGATGGTGACGAGGGCGGTCGCCGGGCCCCGCGCCGGGCTCTTGCCCACCGGAACGTAGAACACCGCGCTCGGGTCCTCGGCGCTGGTGTCGATCTTGCGGCCCTTGTTGATCGCCGCCGCCGCCATGTAGACGCGGTCGCGCGCGGTGCCGCGCGACGCGATGTCGCGGGCGCGGTCGCGCTCCTCGTCGATCGCCGCCTTGAACTTCTCGAGCGGCTGGGCGCCGGTGAGGAGCGCGCCGTTGATGTAGAACTGGGGCGTCCCGCCGCCGCCGAGGGCGTTCATCGCCGCCTCGTTCTGGGCGACGCGCGCCTCCACCGCCGGGTCCGCGAGCCGCGCCGCGTAGGCGCGCGCGTCGACCCCGGCCTCCACCGCCCACTCCTCGAGCTGGTCGTCGTCGAGGTGCTGTTGGTTCTTGAAGACGAGGTCGTGGAACTTCCAGAACGCCTCGGAGCCGCCGAGGTCGTACACCGCCCGCGCCGCCTTCGCGGCGGGGCGCGCGCGCGGGTGGAACGGCAGCGGGTAGTCCTTGAACACCACCCGGACGTCGCCGCCGTAGTCGCGCACGATCTGATCGATCGTCGACGTCGCCCGCGCGCAGAACGGGCACTGGAAGTCCGAGAAGATCACGATGGTGACCCACGCGTCGCGCGGCCCCTTCACCGGATCGTCGGGCAAGATGGGCACGAACGCGCCGCTCTCGTCCGCCCCTTCGGGCGCCGGCTTGCGAGGCGCCGGAGGCGCGGGGGGCGGCGCGTCCGGCGGCGTCGTCGTGACCGCCGGCAGCACCACCGGCGCGACGGGCGTGGGGGCCGGCGGCCCCCCGCACGCGACGACGACGAGCAGGACGAGGGCGATCGCGATGCGGCGGAGCATGGGCGTCACGGTAGCCAACGCGCGGCCTCCCTCCAAGCATCCCGTCGCCGCCAGACGCGCCGACAAAAGCGAAGAGCCCCGCCCACCGAGATGGTGGCGCGAGGCTCCTCGAGGATCACCAAGGTCGGGTCAGTTCTTCCCGGACTCGGCGAGCGCGCGGTCGATCAGCTTCTTGAACTTGCCGTAGGGCTGAGCGCCGCTGAT
This sequence comes from Myxococcales bacterium, assembly GCA_016794325.1. GTDB lineage: Bacteria > Myxococcota_A > Polyangia > Polyangiales > Polyangiaceae > SXNL01. The sequence continues at coordinate 4,499 of JAEUKG010001053.1, forward strand.
GTAGTAGCCGTTGATGATGAAGGCCGGGGTGCCGGTGATGCCGGCGTCGGTCCCCGCCTTGTCGTCCGCGTCCACCGCCGCCTTGTGGGCGTTGGTGTCGAGCGCGGTCTTCCACTTGTCCATGTCGAGGCCCATCTCCTTCGCGTAGCCGTCGAGGGCTTCGCGCTTGAGACCGCCTTCCTTCTTCTGGGCCTCGTAGAGCTTGTCGTGCATCTTCCAGAACGCGTCGGGGCCCGTCTGCTTGAAGGCCTCGCGCGCGGCCTGGGCGGCGAGCGGCGCCTCGGGGTGCATCGGCAGCGGCTTGTCGCGCCACACGAACTTCACCTTGTCGCCGTAGTTCTTCATGATCTCCTTGACCTGGTCTTCCACACGGCTGCAGAAGGGGCACTGGTAGTCGCTGAACTCCTGGATCACGACCTTGGCGTTCTGGTTGCCCTTCCAGGGGTTACCCGCGGGCACCGGGACGTTCTTCTTCTCGGGCTCGGGCGGACCCTTGGCGTCCTTCTGGAGCGTCTCGTAGACCTTGTCGGCCGGCGTGCCCTTGGAGATCAGGTCCTGCGCCTTCTTGATCTCCTCGTCGATGATCGCGGTGAACTTCGGCTCCGGCTGCGCGCCGACGAGGCGGCGGCCGTTGATGAACATGTGCGGAGTGCCGCTCGCCTGGACGTCGTCGGCGAGGTCCATGTCGGCGTCGATCTCCTTCTTGTACTTCTTCTCCTTGATCGCCGCCTTCACCTTGTCGACGTTCAGGCCCATGTCGCCCGCGATCTTGAAGAGGTCGTCGTCCTCGAGCTTCGGCTGGCTCTCGAAGAGCTTGTCGTGGGCCTCCCAGAAGCCCTTCTCGCCCTTCTGGGCGCGGGCCTCGAGGGCGAGCTCCGACGCCGGCTCGGCGCGCGGGTGGAACGGCAGCGGCTCGTGCTTCCACACGATGCGCACCTTGTCGCCGTACTTGTCGCGGAGCGACTTGAAGGTCGGCTCGACGCGCTTGCAGTAGGGGCACTGGAAGTCGGAGAAGACCACGATGGTGACGAGGGCCTTCGCGTCGCCCTGCACCGGCGAGTTGCCGACCGGCACCTTGAACGCGGTCTTGTTGTCCTCGGCCGGCTCGTCGTCGTCGTCCTTGGGCGGAGGAGCGTTCTTCTTGTTCTCCTTCGACATCTCGACGTAGACGCGCTCCTTCGGGGTGCCCGCCGCGATCTTGGCGTTCGCCTTCTTGAGCTCCTCGTCGATGACGGCCTTGAACTTGTCGAACGGCTGCGCGCCCGAGAGCGACACGCCGTTGATGTAGAACGCCGGGGTCCCGTTGACGCCGACCTTCTTGGCGAGGTCGTGGTCTTCGTCGACCTTCTTGGCCGGCTTCTTGGTGGCGATCTCGGCCTTGAACTTCGCCGAGTCGGCGCCAGCGGCGATCGCCCACTTCTCGTAGTTGTCGGCGGAGAGGCCCTGCTGGTTCTTGAACGCGGTGTCGTGGAACTTCCAGAACCCGTCGCTACCCTTGATGTTGAAGACCGCCATCGCGGCCTCGGCCGAGGGCTTGGCCTTGTCGTGGAACGGCAGCGGCTCGTTCTTCCAGACCATGCGGACCTTGTCGGGGCCGTAGGTGGTCTTCACCTGGTCGAGGGTGCCCTCGACGCGCGAGCAGAACGGGCACTGGAAGTCCGAGAAGACGACGATGGTGACGGGGGCGGTGCGGCTGCCCCAGACCGGGTCCTTGCTCGAGACCGGGACCGGCGACTCGTCGTCGCTCCAGGCCGCGCCTCCGGTGGAGTCGGCGGTGATGGCGCCGCCGCCCTGCTTCATCCGGTTCGTGTCGTAGCCCCACATGAGGCCTGCTCCCGCGAGGAAGCAGAGGACGAAGCCGATGAGGGCCACGCCCGTGTTCATCCCGCCTCCGCCTTCGAAGCGCTCGGGCTTCGACTCGGCGGACTTGGAGTCCTTTTCCTTGGCCATGATGGCCTCCTATTCGAGTGTAAAATGCATCGAAAATTGCGCGCGCGGGACGCGCAGGCCGCGACGAGCGCGGACGCGCGCGCATATGGATGAAGCAAACCCGGTTTCGGTTTCACCGCCGGGTGGCGAACGAAAACGACCGAGCTGCCCCTCCGAAGGGCGAGGTGCGGCCTCGTCAGGCGCGCGGCGGTCGATCGACCGAGGAGCGAACCCCGAGGGCGGGGTCGAGGAGCCGAGTGTCCGCGAAGCAGACCGGCTGCGCTCCAGGCACGAACCGCGGGGGGGCGGCGCCCAGCGCCATCGGCTCCGGCGAGGGGGCGTCCCACACCACGGGCCGATCGGGCGACACGACGCGGAGCAGCGCGAGCGGATCGCACTCGTCGGAGGTGCCGATGTCGATCGAGAGCTGGATCTGCTGGAGCTGCGGCGCCGGCGCGAACGTCGTCGCGCCGCGCTGATCGCACAGCGGCGCCTCGGCGCGCGCCGGTGACACGACGAGCCAGGCCGCGATCATCGTCGCGACGCAGAGCACGTATTTCACCAGCGTCTTCGGCATCCGAGGCTCGTCACTGTGGATCAGGGCGGGGGCCGGTGGCAAGCGCTAGCGCTCCGAAAATGTTCCCGAAACCGCCGCCGCGCCCCGCCCGGCGAGCCCGATGTAGGGGATGGTGGTGAGGACCTCGGGCAGCGAAATGCGGCGTCGTTTCGCGAAGAAGGGGTATACGACGGCGCATGAGCGAGGAGCTTTCTGCGCTTCGGGCCGAGCTTTCGACCATCGATCGCGAGCTCGTGGCGGCCGTCGCCCGACGCGCCGACACCATCCGCCGCGTGGCTGAGCTCAAAGCCCGGGCGGGCCTGCCGGCCTTCGACCGGGACCGCGAGGACGCGCACCTCGAGGCGCTCGTCGCCCACGGCGCGACGTGCGGCGTGCCGGCCGACGTGACGCGCGACGTCTTCGGCGTGCTCTTCGCGGCCTCGCGCATGCACCAGCGGCGCGCGCAGCAAGCCGAGGCCGACCGCTTCTCGATCGGGATCATCGGCGGCACCGCGGGCATGGGCGCCTTCCTCGCGCGCGTCCTCGAGGGCGGCGGCTATCCCGTCGAGGTCACCGGCGTCGATCGCGGCGCGCCGTCGGCCGAGGTCGCCGGGCGCCACGACCTCGTGATCGTGGCCGTGCCCATCGCCGTGACGTCCGAGGTCATCCGCGCCGTCGGCCCCCACGTGCGGAGCGGGGCCTGCCTCGCCGACGTCACGTCGCTGAAGAAGGCGCCCCTCGCGGCCATGCTCGAGGCCACCCGGGAGGACGTCGAGGTCGTCGGCACCCACCCGATGTTCGGCCCCCACGGCGCCGACTTCGACCGGCAGAAGGTCGTCCTGTGCGCGGGGCGCGGCGAGGTCTGGCTCCCCAAGGTGCGGCGGCTCTACGAGCTCTTCGGCGCCGAGTGCGTCGACGCCTCCGCCGAGGAGCACGACGCGCAGATGGCCCTCATCCAGGTGCTCGTGCACGAGAAGACGATGGTGCTCGGCTCGGTGCTCGAGCGCCTCAAGGCCGGCCTCGGCCGCAGCCTCCAGTTCGCGAGCCCCGTGTACAAGACGGAGCTCGCGATGGTGGGCCGCATGTTCTCCCAGGGCGCGGACCTCTACGCCGACATCCTCACCCAGAACCCCGACGCCGCGAAATACAGCCACGTCTTCGAGCAAGAGGCCGCCCACTTCGCGCGCGCGGTGGCGATGGGCGATCGCGAGACGGTGGTGCGCCGCTTCCGAGAAGTTGCAGACTACATGAAAGACTTCGCGAGCTGGGCCAAGCGCCAGTCCGACGCGATCCTCCACGACCTCGTCCGCCACGGCTGAGCGCCCCGCCGCCCGGGCGCGCGAGGGTGGCGCGCCCTGTGCTTGGTCGGCGGGCGTGTCGGTGCACTACCGAGCCCGTGACCTCCTCAAGGTCCCGGGGGCGCTGTCGCTCCTGCGGCTGCCCCTCGCGGCGGTCTTTCCGTTCGTCATCGACCGCCCCGAGGTCGCCCTCGGCGTCCTCTTCGCGAGCGCGGCGAGCGACGTGCTCGACGGGTTTCTCGCGCGAAGGCTGCATCAAGAGACGCCGATCGGCGCCGTCGTCGACGGGCTCACCGACAAGGTGTTCGTCCTGTCGGTCGGGCTCACGCTGTTCGCGACCCACCGCCTCTCGCTCGTCGCGCTGCTCGCGCTCGGCGTGCGCGACGGCGGCGAGATGCTCGCGCTGCTCGCCTGGCGGCTCCGCCACAGACGAGCGCCGGACGAGGAGCAGCGCGCCAACGTCCTCGGCAAGGTTACGACTTTGCTCCAGTTCTTCGCCGTCGTCGCCGCGATCCTCACCGTCCGCGGGCACCTCGAGCTGTCGATCGCGTCGGCGCTGACGGGGGCCGCCGCCGCATACTCCTCCCACCGCCGGCTCGCCCGGCTCCCCGTCGAGACGTGAGGATTCTGCGCGGGCGCGCGCGCCTTGCGCGACGCGACGCGCGCCGCGACGCCCGCACGCGACGCGCGCGCGGCGTGCTCCTTGCACCAGCGCCGGCATGAGCAAGCGCGTGGTCGTGATCGGGTCGGGGGCCGGCGGGCTGACGGCGGCGGCGTATCTCGCCAAGGATGGCTTCGAGGTGACGGTGCTCGAACAGGCGAGCAAGCCCGGCGGCCTGCTCGGCGGGTTCCGCCGCGGCGACTTCGGCTTCGACCCCGGGGTCCACTACGTGGGCGAGTGCGGCCCGTCGGGGCTCGTGACGCGGACGCTCGCGCCCCTCGGCCTCGACACCGCGCGCATGTTCGTCCCCCTCGACCCCGAGGGGTTCGACGTCTACCGGTTCCCCGGCCTCGAGGTCTCGATGCCGGCGAGCCTCCACCGCTTCCGCGAGCGGCTCGCGCGCGCCTTCCCCGAGCACGACATGGAGATCTGCGACGTGCTCTCGCTCGTCGGCGCCGCGCGCGACCTCTTGCACCTCGGCTCCGGCGGCGCGCCCGTCGGCTCGGCCCTGCTGAACCTCCCCTCGCTCTTGCGCTGGTCGAGGTCGTCGTACGCGGAGCTCCTCGACGACCTCGTGTCCGAGCCGCGCCTCCGAGCCGTGCTCTCGAGCCCGATGGGTGACGAGGGGCTGCCGCCGTCGGAGGCGTCGGCGCTGTCCGTACTATCTCTCTTGGCACACTACGCGGACGGGGCGTATTTCCCGCGCGGGGGCAGCGTCTGCCTCCGCGACGCGCTCGCGACGCGCGCCCGGGAGCTCGGCGTGCACTTCGCCTGCGACACGCGGGCGACGCGCATCCTCGTCCACGGCGAGCGCGCGTCGGGCGTCGAGGACCGCGCCGGGCACCACCACCCCGCCGACTTCGTGGTGAGCGCCATCGACCCCCGCGCGACGATCGCGATGGTCGCGGGCGACGCGCCGCCGCGGCGCTACCGGAAGAAGCTCGAGCGGGCGCGCTCCTCGCCGGCGCCGTTCCTCCTCTTGCTCGGCCTCCGGCGCGATCTCGGCGCGCGCGGCCTCGGTCGGTTCAACGTCTGGAGCTACCCCGACTTCGACGTCGAGGGTGCGTACGCCGCCGCCTCCCGCGGAGAGCTGCGCGACGATCCCGCGCTCTTCGTCTCGCCGACGTCGCTCAAGGACGACACGGGCTCGCTCGCCCCCGCCGGAGGCACGAGCCTCGAGATCCTCACCTTCGTCCCCTACTCCCTCTTCGAGCCCTACGCCGACCACCGCGAGGGCGAGCGCGGCCCCGGCTACGCCGCCCTCAAGGAGCGCGTCCAGCGCTCGATGCTCGAGGCGATGGATCGCCGCTTCCCGGGCCTCGTCGGCGACGTCGAGGTGTGCGAGACGCTCTCGCCCTTGTCGTTCCGATCGTGGGTCGGCGCCATCGACGGCGGCGCCTACGGGCCCGCGTCGACGCCCCACTTCTGGGGCCCGATGCGCTTCGAGACGACGACGTGGCTCCCCAACCTGATGCTCGCGGGCGCCGGGGTGCTCGGTCACGGCGTCGCGCCGTGCCTCCTGTCGGGGCGCCTCGCGGCCAACGCCGTCGCCGCGACCGCCGAGGCCCCGAAGGCCTCGTGGCCGCGCCTGCAGCCGCCGTGATCCGCGAGAGCGCGCGTGTGCAGCGCGCTGCTCACGGTGTGACTCCCCCTGCTCGGAGCGACGGGTGAGAGCGTAGGAGTTTCGCGTCCTTGCGCGCGGACCGGCGGTTGCAATCCGCCCCCCGCATGTTCGCTTGCTTCCGCTTCGTCCTCGCTTCGCTCGTCTTCCTCGCTGGGCTCGCGGTCGCGCGACGCGCCGCGGCCACGGACTGCCACGCCACCCCCGCCGTGTACGCGCGCGAGCGCGCCGTCGTGCGCATCGACGCGCGCGGCGCGACCACCCTCGGCGTCGTCGTCGCGAACCCAACCACCGTCGTCGCACCGCTCGACGCGATCGAGGACGCGTTCCCCGGCGAGCCTGACGCGTGGGTGCTCGACCACGCCGGGCGCCGCCACGCCGCGCGCCTCGTCAGCACCGCGCCGACCTCGCGCATCGCGCTCCTGCGCACGTCGGAGCCGCTCGACGCCGAGCCGTTCTGGGGCACCGCCGTCGGGGACGCCACGTGCAGCTTCGTGGTGACGGGCGACACCTCGAGCGGCCCCATCGAATACCAGTGGAGCTCCGACGGCCGCCCCGCCCCCGGCGAGCCCCACCGCTGGGCGCTCGAGGGCTCGCCCATCCTCGACGAGCGGGGGGACCTCGTCGGGCTCGTCACGTCGACCGAGGGGTCGCTGTCGGGCAAGAAGGTCGCGCCCGCGGCGGTGCTCCGCGACCTCGCGGAGTCGCCGCGGCCCCTCACGAGCCGCCGCGCCATTCATGCATTTTACATGCAACACGGGCTCCTCCAGGGATCCGACGGCGGCGGCGTCTGGGGCGGGATCTCCTTCGGCGGAGCGGTGCGCGTGCACCACACGATCGAGCTCCGCCTCGACGGCGGGCTCACGTTCCTCCTCCCCTCGCGAGCCCGCGCGACCGAGTGCCACGAGCCGCCCTGCTTCGCGGGGGTCCGCGGCGTCGTCTCGCCGTCGTTGGGGGCGCGGCTCTACGTCGGCGGGCCCCGCGCGCTCCCGGTCGCGCTGACCGCGAGCTTCGGCGTCGCTGTGGGCGCGCAGGTCGCGTACGCGCGGGACGGCGCGTCGTCGCAGGACGTCGCGGCGCCGAACCTCTTCGTCGCGGCCGCCCCCAGCGCGGGCGTCGCGTTCGGCCCGTTCGAGGCCCGCGCCCGATGGCTCGTCACCCGCGCCGAGCAGCGCGCGGGGCAGCCGATGATCGGCGAGCTCTCCCTCGGCGTCGTCTTCTGATCCGGTCGCGACCGGAGCTCCGGCGCTCAGTCGAGCGGGGTCACGCTCGCGGTGACGACGTCCTGCGAGGCGCGGTAGCGGCGGTAGTACTTGGTGACGCGCACCACGTAGTCTCGCGTCTGCTGGAACGGGGGGATGCCGCCGTGGCGCATCACCGCGTCTTCGCCCGCGTTGTAGGCGGCGACCGTGAGCTCGAGGTCGCCGTGGAACATGTTGGCGAGGATGCGGAGGTAGCGCACCCCGCCGAAGACGTTGTCGCGCGGATCGTTGATGTCGCGCACGAGGAGGCGCTCCGCGGTCTCGGGCATGAGCTGCATCAGCCCCCGCGCCCCGGCCACGCTCACCGCGCGGGGATCGTAGTCGCTCTCGACCTTGATCACGGCGCGGACCAGCTCGAGCGGGATCTGGTACAGCGTCGCCGCCTGGCGCATCCACTCGTCGTAGCGGGTGTAGCGGGCAGGGTCGCGGTCTTGGGGGGCCACCGCGGTGACGCCGTTGCGCGCGACGTTCCGCGGCGGCGAGCTCTTGGCGACGAGCTTGGCGTTCGGGTGGTTCGGCTTGTTCTCGAAGTGCTGGACGCCGTCGGCGTCGGTCCACGAGTAGATGTCCGCGCGGGCGTCGCTCGCCACGAGGGCGAGCCCGAGCGTGGCCGCGAGCGCGAAGGGGGCGAGGCGCTGGGCCGGGGTCATCGGGGTGATCCTGCCGCAACCCGCCCGCGATCGCAACTTACCGTGCGCAGCTCCTGCGTCGTGCACTCTCCGGCAACCGGGCGAATCGCTTCGCCATTCCCGCCGCCCGCTGTGCGATACTGCCCTCGCCCGCATGGACTGGCACATCCCGCTCGTGATCGCCGCCGTCGCCTTCGTGGGCTTCTTCGTGTGGCGCCTCCGGCCGGTGCTCTCGAGCGGCGAGCGCGTGGGCCCGAAGCTCCGCGAAGCGCGCGCGCGCATCGCCGCCGCGAAGACCGACGAGGAGCGCGCGACGGCGCTGTGCGACGCCGGCGACCTGTGCGCGCGCGGGGTCGGCCGCACCCGCAACGCGATCGCCTATTACCTCCGCGCGATGCGCGCAGCGCCCGACTCCGTCGAGATCGTGGAGCGAGCGGCGGCGGCCCTCGCCAAGCGGCCGCGCGCGCTCGAGGCGCTCGCCTGGCGCCGGCTGGGCAGCGAGGGTTGGGAGGGCGACGGGCGCGCCGCCTCGGTCGCGATGCTCGGCGCGCTCGCGAGCGCGTACGGCAAGATGCCGAAGCACCACGTGCGGGCCCGCGCGCTCGAGCAGGCGCTCGCGGCGATGGGCGCCCCCCCGCGCGCGGTGAGGCCGCGCTCGAGCAGCCGCCCGTCCTGACGCGTCGTCAGTTGGGGAAGTTGGGGGGGAAGAGCTCGGTCGGGAGCGCGCCGCGCTGGGCGAGCGCGAGCCAGTCCATGAGCGCCGCCACCGAGATGTGCACCAAGAAGCCCTGGTAGATGCTCTTCGTGCGCATCGAGAGCGAGCCGAGGAAGATGCCCGCGATGATCGCGCCGCACGTCTCGAGGTACGGCTTGCCGTAGTGGATCATGCAGTAGGGCACCGCCATCGCGAAGATGGCCCCCGAGCCGAGGCTCCGCCGGAGGACGCCGATCCAGAAGCCGCGGAAGAACATCTCGAGCGCCAAGAACTGTGCAAAATACATCGACTCCCAGGCGAGGAAGTCGAACCAGCTCCGCGTCGACGCCTTGTAGAACGGGTAATACGAGCGGAAATCCGGGGCCCGCGACGCGATGTAGGTGACGGGGAGGATGAACGCGAGGATCGACAGGTAGATCCAGATGTGGGACCAGAAGCCCTTGGTGCGGAGGCCGAGGTCGAGCAGGCTGTCCTTCGGGTAGAGGAGCTTCCACAGCCCAAAGGGGACGAAGACGTAGCCGCCGATGCGCGTCCCCGCCCACCACACGTAGCCCCAGAGCTCCTCGTATTTCCGGAACTCGATGACGTGCGGGTGGAGCGTGTCGTACTCGACGAGCAGCTTGTGGATCTTCGCGTCGAAGTACACGCGCCCGCCGAAGTACTCCTGGAGCGTCAGGATCATCGCGCACATCACGAACGCGACGAACGGCCGGGAGTCGGCGCGCCCCTGGGCCAGGAGCGCCGCCCGGTGCCGGTGCGCGTCCTCGTCGAGCTCCCGCCACGTGTTGCGGAACACGAACCACAGGCCGATCATCACCGGCGGCAGGAGCACGAGCGGCACGCCCGGCTTCAGCTCCTCGATGAAGCCGATGAAGCCCGGCTGGGCGGGCCCGCCGAACTCGTACCCGCCGCGGGGACCGAGCACTCAGGCCCCCCCGGCGATCGCCGCGGCCTTGCGGAGGCGCCCGAGGGTCGCGTCGCGCCCGAGCACGAACATCACCTGGAAGAGCCCCGGGCTCGCGGTCTTGCCGGTGAGGGCGACGCGCGCGGGGGCCGCGACGTCCTTCATCGCCTGCCCGCTCCCCGCCACGTGATCGGTGACCGCCTTCTCGAGCGCGGCCTCGGTCCACTCGGCGGCGGGCTCGAGGCACCCGATCAACCCCTGGAGGCGCGGCACCGCCTCGGCGGTCAGCGTCTTCTTCACGGCGTCGGCGTCGAAGACCGGCTCGTCACGGAACACGAAATCGAGCCGCTCGGCCGCGTCGACGAAGGTCGTCGCGCGCTCGCGGATCATGAAGGCCGCCGCCTTGACCCGCTCGAGGGAGACGCCGACGAGCCCCTCACGCTTCTCGAGAAACGTGAGCGTCGAGCGCGCGTAGTCGTCGTCGCCCATGAGGCGCGACGTCTTCAGGTGCTCGTGGTTGATCGCGAGGAACTTCTTGGGGTCGAACTTGCCATCGCCGCGACCGCACGCATCCCAGCCGAACGCCTGGATGAGATCCGCCTTCGAGAAGACCTCCTGGTCGCCGTGCGACCAGCCGAAGCGGACGAGGTAGTTCAGCACGGCGTCGGGGGCGAACCCCGCGTCGCGGTACTCGAAGACGCTGACCGCGCCGTCGCGCTTGCCGAGCTTGGCGCCCTTCTGGTTGAGCATCATCGGCAGGTGCGCGAAGCCAGGGAGACGGGCGCCGAGTGCCTCGTAGAGCATGATCTGCGGGGGGGTGTTCACCATGTGGTCGCGGCCGCGGGCCACCAGGGTTATCCCCATCGTGATATCGTCGACCACCGCCCCGAAGTTGTAGAGCGGGATCCCGTCGGAGCGCAGGAGCACGAAGTCCTGCTGGGCCGAATTCGGCGTCTTGACCTCCCCGAAGACCATGTCGCGGTAGACGACCGCGCCTTCGCTCGGCGTCTTGAAGCGCACGACGTAGGGCCGGTCGGGCTGATCGGCCCGGTCGCGGCAGGTCCCCGGGTACTTGAACTCGGCCTTGGGATCCTTGGCCTTGAGCGCCTCGCGCTGGGCCTGCAGCTCCTCCTTGGTGCAGTAGCAGCGGTACGCCTTCTTCTCGCGGATCAGCCGCTCGGCGTGCTCGGCGTAGATCGCGAGCCGCTCCATCTGGGTGTAGGGCCCGAACGCGCCGCCGACCTCGGGGCCCTCGTCCCAGTCGATGCCGAGCCACCTCAGCGAGTCGAGGATGATCTGCCGGCTCTCGGGGGTCGAGCGCTCCTGGTCGGTGTCCTCGATGCGGAGCACGAACGCCCCGCCCGTCTTGCGCGCCCACAGCCAGTTGAAGAGCGCCGTGCGCACCCCGCCGATGTGGAGGTAGCCGGTGGGAGAAGGCGCGAAGCGCAGGCGCGGCTTGTCGGTCATCGCCCCCGACGACTACCACGAAGGGCCGCGTGTTTCCTGGCCCAATTGCACGCCCGGCGCGGCCCGGGCGCCGGCTACGCCGGGCTCACCAGCGGTTGCACGTGCGCGAGGCGAGGACGGGGGAGACGAAGGTGTCGCACTTGACCTTCACGCTCTTCATCATCCAATCGACGCTCGCCTGGGCCCGGTCCATCTGCTCCTTGGACCCGCCCGCCTCGACGAGGAAGAGCCGCCCCTGGGCGAGGTAGACCGACAGCACGTAGACGAAGGGCTTGTTGTCCTCGTCGTGGCCGAAGCGGAGCTCCTTGCCCTTGGTGCCGTCGAGCGACGTCACCTCCTTCGTGGACAGGAGCGCGTAGCCGCTCACGTCGCGGAGCTGGAGCACGAGCGCCTTCGTCCAGAAGTCGATGTCGCCCCGGCTCTCGTCGTCCACCACCCGCACCGCGACCACCACCCCCTCGGGGGTCGTCGCGCGGTAGGCGTATTCGGCCTGGTTCTCGAGCTCGATGAACCCCGGCGCCGTCTGGATCTTGAAGGGGCGGCCGCAGCCCGCGAGGAGGGCGAGGGCGGCCGCGAGCGGGAGGAGCCTCTGCAGCGTGCGGATCATGGCGGTCACCGCTCCTCGTGCAGGCGGAGGAGCGACGGCAGCCCGAGCGCGCCCAGCCACGGGAAGGGCAGGCGGATCGAGGTCTGCTGGATGGTCGCGCCCCGACCGTTGTATTCTACAGTGATCGTCGAGTAGGCGATGCGGTCGCGCAGGAGCTTGATGCGCCCCTCGAGCCGCTCGAGCTCCTCGGTCACGCGCCCGAGCTCCTTCTCGATCTCGAGCGCCTCCTTCACCGGCGCCTTCTCGAGGAGCTTGGTGAGGCGCTCGCGCATCGCCCGCGCGTTCTTGATGCGGATCTCGAGATCCACGAACTCCTCGGTGACGTCCTGGGCCTGCACGTCGCGGTGGAGCACGTCGCCCGTCTTCTCGATCGCGGCGACGGTCGACTCGAACTTCTCGCGGGGGACGCGGATCGTGATCGCCCGGTCGGCGCGCGTCGCGAGGAAGCCCCCCTGATCCTTGGCGATGCGCTCGACGACGTTGAGCGCGGCCTCGACCTGGTAGACCGCGAGGGTGAGCTTCGCGGTGTAGACGAGCATCGAGCCGTCGCGAGGCCCGGGCGCCGGCTGCTGCGGCTTGGGGCCCCCAGGAGGCGCGGGCGTCGGGACGCCCGGCGACGGCGGCGGCGGCGGCGGCTCGTTCTGCGCGATCTCGTCGCGGGGCACGTCCTTCGCGTCCGGGATCCCGTCGTGATCGCGATCGGCCACCACCCCCGGCGCCTTCGCGAGGAGGGGCCGGCTCTTCTGCGGCGCCGTCGCCCCCGCCTCGGAGGGGGAGCGCGCCTGACCGGTCTGCTGGACGGCGTACACCTCGCCGGCCAGCTCCTTGGACACGAGCGACTCGCTCTGGAAGCGCACCGCGGGGGCTCCGGCGAGCGCGCCCCCGGCCCGCGTGGCGTCGCCCCGGCTCGCTCGCGGCGGGGGTCGGTGGTTGCGCGCGTCGACGGCGGTGCTCGGAGGCGCGGCCTCCGACGACGCGCACCCCGACAGGAGCGTGAGCATGGCCACGAAGA
>JAEUKG010001060.1 GCA_016794325.1 Myxococcales bacterium
CCAGCAGGAGACCCGCCCGCCGCACTCGGGGCGCTTCGAGGTGATCGCGCACGCGAAGCCGTCGGTGCGGCGGCCGCCGATGGCGACGTCGACGACGTCCTTCAGGTCGGCGGAGGCGCTCTCCTTCACGCGGCTCGGCGCGACGTGAGGCGACGAGTCAGGGGCGCCGATCCCGAGCTGCCCCGAGTCGTTCGCGCCCACGCACACGAGCCCGCCCGTCGCGTCGATGGCGCACACCTCCTCGCCGCCCGCCGCGACCTTGCGGATGGTCTCGTCGAGCGAGGTGTGCACCGCGGTCGCCGAGCCGTTGATGCCGCCCTCGGCGATCACCGAGCCGAGCGGCCCCCGGTCGGTGTTCCGCCCCCAACACGCGAGCTTGAAGCTCGTCGAGCGCGCGCAGTAGAAGTCGAACTGCTGCGAGGCGACCACCTCGGCCGACGTGGTCGAGAGGCCCACGACGTCGACCGGCGTCGGGCTCTTCAGGGGGGCGCCGGGGTTGCCGAGCTGCCCGCCGACGTTGGAGCCCCAGCACGAGACCACGCGGTCCGCGCCGCGCTGAAGGACGGCGCACGAGGCGCCGTTGCCGGCGGTGAGTCCGAGCGGCGTGCCCGAGACCGCGACCGCGTTGGGGGTGATGCGCTGGCCGGTCGCGGGGTCGAGCCCCGACTGCGCCTCGAAGTTGCGGCCCCAGCAGTACACCTTGCCGGCCGCGATCGCGCACGCGTGATCTTGGCCCATGGCGACGCGGGTGACGCCGGAGAGCGTGGCCGAGCCGTCGGGGGTCGTGACGCGCCTCGGCGGATCGATCGGCGTCGCGTCCGCCGGGAGGTTCACCCCTCCCTCGCCGTAGATGTTCGAGCCCCAGCACCACAGCTCGCCCTTCGTGGTGAGCGCGCACCCGTGCCCTTGCCCGACGCCGATGTCGACGATCGGATCCGGGATGCCGTCGCGGCGCGTCGGTCGCGGCACGACGTCGGGGACCGGTGGGTTGCCGAGCGCGCGGTAGGGGGCCGTGTTCGCCCCCCAACAGACGGCGTCGCCGCCCTTGCGGAGGGCGCACGCGAAGTCGTCCGTCGCGACCACCTTCACGGCGTCGTCGAGGAAGTCGGGGCCCGGCGTCGGACACGGCGCCGGAGCGTCGCTCGCGTCGCCGCTCGCGTCCGCGCCGCCGCTCGACGACGACGACCCGCCGCCGTCGGACGCGGCGTCGGCGCCGGGCGTGGGGGTGGCGACGGGATCGTCGCCGACGCAGCTCCACACGAGGGCGACGGGGACGGCGGCGGCGAGGGCGACCCAGAGCGGCGAGCGGACGCGCATCGGTGGAGACTACAACACCCCCGGGAGCCGCGGAATCCCGTCGCCAGGGAGATCTCCACGTCCACCTTTCGAACGAACCCGGCGCGACGGGTCGTGTGTCAGGTGCGATACGGTCCCCTCGGCGGAGCCGGCGTCGCGTCCGGCACCCACCACCCGAGGATCCGTGTAGAGCGCATGTAGCTGCGGAACGCGCTGTCCTCGGACTGGGCGAGGAATCGCGTCGAGGCGAGGAACCGCCGGGGCGTCTGGAAATACAGCCGCCCACACTCGCACCTCCACAAGGAGCCCTCCTCCTGCAACGTCACGCCCTCTTCGCGGATCTCCGTCGTCCCCTCGAATCGGAACGCAGCCATCTGGAAGTCGGTCTTGCCGCATCCGCAGGGAGGACGCATGGGCGGCAGACTCCAGAGGACGAGCCTGCGCAGAGCCTCCGCGCCGATCGCGCCCGCTCCGGCTCCGGCGACGGCCCCGAGGGCGACGCCCCAGCCACGGGACGCACCTACGGCGCCGCCGATCGCTGCGCAGACCAAGAGGTAGATCGCCGCGATGAGGTGAAACGCGTTCACGCCGGGTCCTTCATCGTAGCGAGCGCTCCTGCGACAGTCGACGCCGACCCGCCGGTGAGCTCGAGGGCGCAATGTAGATCGGGGAGCGCGATTCTCGAACACACTGCCGTCCGGCCGATGTTTCGCCGGAGAAGTCGAGCATCAGGCGAGCTCCGTTGACGTTGACGTTTTCGTGAGCGTTGACGTCGCATGTCGATCGCGGAATCGGCCACGACGCGCGCCTACACGACCAGCTTCTGCTGTGAGCTCCGACGCTCTGGGACGTCTGGCGAGCCCGAGCCCCGCCTCACCGCGCGCGAATCGACGCGCGCCCCAACCGAGCCGGCGACCGCGGATCGCCCGGCCGCACCTCCAGGTCGTGATCCCGAGAGAGACCGGCACGAGCGCCGCGGACGGGCCCTCCATCCGCGCGAGCGTCGAGCACGACCTCGAGCGGCGTACCCGCCGGGAGCCCGCGCGGCTCGGCGACGACCTCCACGACGTCCGTCCCCGCCGGCCCGCCCTCGGCCCGCACCACCGCGCCGGGCGACGGCCGCACCACCGCCAC
>JAEUKG010001068.1 GCA_016794325.1 Myxococcales bacterium
CCCGGTGCGCGGCGCTCGCGGCTCGCGGAACTCGCCGGGGACCGCGCCCGGCGCGGCCTCCGCGGCCTTGCTCGGCGCGGGCTCCGGCGGAGCGGGAGCCACCTTCGACGCGCTCGCCACGGGCGGCGGCGGCGGCTCCGCGAGCTTCTTCGGCGGCGGCTCCGGGCGCGCGGGCGGCTCGGCGGGCTCGACCCTCGCGACCGCGATCGGCTTCGCCGGCGACGGACGCGCCAGGCCCGCGGCGGCGGCCGGCGGAGCGCTCTTCGGGCCGGGCTCGTCGGCCATCGCGAGGAGGGCCTCGACGTCGTCCTCGGCCTCGGCGGCCTTCGGCGGCGGGGCTTCGGGCTTGCCCGGCAGGCCTTCGGGCTTGCCGGGCGCGGGCCGCTGGGGCTTCACCAGGTCCGCGATCTTCTGGGCGTCGGGCGGGGGCGGCGTCGGCTCCACGCCCACCATCGCCTTGAGCTCGCGGCCCATCGAGCTGTCGTCCTCGAACGAGTCGGAGACACCGAACGAGGACAGGAGATCGTCGACCTCGTCGCCCCCGAAGAGCTTCTCGGTCTCGCGCCCTTCGCCGCGCTTCGGCGGGGGCCCGGCGAGCGGGGGAGGGGCCACCGGCGGCGGCGGGAGCTTCGCGGGGGGAGGCGCGGGCGTGGCGCCGCGGGCCGGGGCCGCGGGCGCGCCGAGGATCGGCGGCAGGGGCGGCGGCGGCGCGTTCTCCGCGACCGGGACGCGCTTCGGCATCGTCTGCGCCTCGTCGTCGAACGACGTCGCGACCGGCCTCGCCGGGACCGGGACGCCGCCGCCCGGCGTGTGCGGCCGCTCGGGCGCCGGCTCCGCTTTGCGCTCGGCCGTCGCGTTGCGGCCGACGCCCATCGTCACGCGCTTCACCTCGCGGGCGAGCCGCGCGAGCGCGCGCCGGCCAGCCGCGCGGTTGACGGGGATGAGCGCCGCCTCGAGCTCTTCGACCAGCGCCGCGAGGCCCTGCCCGGGCTTGCGCTTGGCGCAGCCTCCGAGGGCCGGCGTCTGCGAGCCGCTCGCCTCGAGGAGGCGCGCGAGGATGTTGCGGACGCTCGCCTCGGCGTCGCCGGTGCCGCCGTCCTTCTTCGGCCGCACGAGCGCGACCGAGCCCTCGTCGCCGATGTAGACCGACCGCGGGTCGACCTCACCGCCGCGGGCGTCGGCGCCGTCGGCGATCTCGAGCGCGAGGTAGCCCGCGAGCTCGGGGGCGAGTGGCACCCGCTTCGCCGAGACGACCGCGAAGACGTCGTCGAGCGTGACCGACGTCTCGAGGCTCATGCTGCTTGCTCCGAAGCCCTCACAGGGATACCCGCCGCGGAAAGATAGCGCTTTACCTCACCGATCGTGCAAGTTCCCTCGTGGAAGATGCTCGCGGCGAGCACCGCGCTCGCTCGCCCCTCGAGGAGGCCGGCCGCCAGGTGCGCGGGGCTTCCGACCCCCCCGCTGGCGATGACGGGCACGCTCACGGCGTCGCTCACCGCGCGCACGAGGGCGAGATCGTAGCCGTCCTTCGTGCCGTCGCGATCCATGCTCGTCAGGAGGATCTCGCCCGCGCCGAGGTCCGCGACCTCGCGGCTCCAGGCGATCGCGTCCTTGCCCGTGGGGGTCCGCCCGCCGTGGACGAACACCTCCCAGCCGTCGCCGCGCCGCTTGGCGTCGATCGCGACCACGATCGCCTGGCAACCCCACCGCCGCGCCGCGGCCCCGACGAGCTCCGGGTGCTCGACCGCGCGGGTGTTGACGCTCACCTTGTCGGCGCCGGCGGCGAGGAGCGCCTCCACGTCGGCCTCGTCCCGCACGCCGCCGCCGACGGTGAGGGGCACGAACGTCGCCTTCGCCGTCCGCTCGACCACGTCGAGCAGCGTCCCTCGCCGCTCGTGGCTGGCGGTGATGTCGAGCAGCGCGATCTCGTCCGCGCCCTCGGCGTCGTAGCGGGCCGCGGCCTCGGCGGGGTCGCCCATGTCGCGGAGGCCCTCGAAGCGCACGCCCTTCACGACGCGCCCGTCGCGAACGTCCAGGCACGGTATGACGCGCTTGGCGAGCACGGGGGTCACTTGGGGATGGGGATCTGTCCGAGGCCCTCGTGTTGGGCGAGGAGCTTCTCGACCGACGCGAGGTTGTTGTCGATGGCCTCTTGCACGATCTGCGTCATGCTCGCGCTCGAGCCCTTGAGCGCCTCGTAGTAGCGCTGGCGCTCGGTCGAGTGGATGATCGCGGGCGGGAAGCCGCTCCGGAGGAGGAGCAGGTTCAAGAACAGCCGCGCGACCTTGCCGCTGTCGTTCGAGAACGGAAAGACGCGGAGGAGATCGTAGTGGGCGCGCGCCGCGAGCCGCACGGGGCTGCGCGTCTTCTTGGTCTCGGGATCGTTCAGCCAGTCGACGACCTGACGGACCTTGTAGGTGATCTTGTCGGGCGCGGCGTACTCGTGGAAGTACAGGCGGTGCTGCGGGATGTCCTTGCGGTACCGCACCGTCTTGATGTCGCCCTCCTCCGGGTGGAGGATCAGGTAGATCTTCTTGATGACGTCGACGGTGACGGGAAGCCGCTTCTTCGTCGCGAAATCGCGAATGTAGTCGAGCGCTTCGCGGTTTCGGCGGATCTCCTCGCAGATCGGCTGCAGGCTCGAGTCGACCAAGGCCCCTGCCTCGGGATCGATCGCGGTGCGCAGCTCCTGGAAGGTGTACACCGTCCCCTCGATCGCCGAGTCGTGGTAAATCCACGACATATCGAGGTTGTCGCGGTACTGCTTCAGGAACTCGGGGTTCGCGGTCTGGAGCCGCGACTCGAGCAGAGCGGTCCGCTCTTCGATCGACAGCGGCTTCGGGATCTCGATCGGCGCCGACGGGCGCGCGCCGTCGTGACGGCTCGACGAGACCTTCTTCTTGGCCGCGGCGGTGGGCTTGGCGCCGGTCTTGGAGGCGGTCTTGGGGGCGTGTTTCGCAGCCATTCGAGGTCGTAAGCCGTGGAAGGTTGGGAGCTTTTCGCGAGCTTCGGGCCATCCGACCTCGAGCGCGCGCGCGACTCTCGTGGACCGTCGCGCTCGGCGCTCGGCCAAAGGCATGGCCGCGCGGGGATGGACGGGAAATGCCTCGTCGTCTCGTTCGCCGGCGGGTGAGAAGGTCGAGAAGCTGCGGAAAGAACGCCGGAAAACCCGAGCGAGCGACCTCGCGAGAGTATCGAAATCGCATCAAAAACGTCAAGACGTTTCCCCCAACCGCGCCCGGCCGCGCTGGCGCTCGGTCTCGAGGCGCCGCCAGCGCCGCGAAACGGCCTGACCGCGCGCCGCTGCCGAGGGGAGGAGCTTGACTGGTGTTCAGTGTCAGGCTATCCAGTACTGCATGCTCGTTCAGTTGTCGGTGTCGAACTTCATCCTCTTCGCCGAGGCCACCATCGAGCTCGGCCCGGGCTTCAACGTCCTCACCGGGGAGACCGGCGCCGGCAAGTCCATCGTCGTCGACGCGCTCGGCGTGGTGCTCGGCGGCCGGGCCGATCCGAGCTGCGTCCGCCACGGCGCGAAGGAGGCGGAGATCGAGGCCCTCTTCGAGGTCGGGGCCGAGTCGCGCGCGCGGGCGAAGCTCGAGGCCGCCGGCATCCCGTGCGACGGGGAGCTCGTCATCCGCCGCGTCGTCGCCGCCGGGGGTCGGAGCCGCGCGTTCCTGAACGGGCGGCTCTCGACCGCGGCCCAGGTCGCCGACGTGGCGCGGTCGCTCTGCGACATCGCCTCGCAGCACGAGAGCGTGAGCCTCGTCGACGCGTCCACGCACCTCGAGTACCTCGACGCGTTCGCGCGCCTCGAGCGCCTCCGGTCCGACGTCGCCTCGCGCGCGACCGACCTCGCCTCGCTCGCGCGCGAGCGCCGCGCCCTCGAGGACGCGCAGCGCACGCGCGCCGAGCGCGAGGAGCTGCTCGCCCACGAGCTCGGCGCCATCGACGAGCTCTCGCCGCGCCTCGACGAGGAGGCCGAGCTCGCGGCGGAGCGCGAGCGCCTGCGCCACGCGAGCCGGCTCGCTGGCGCGACGCGCGACGCGGCGGTGCGCCTCACCGACGGCGAGCCGGCGCTGGTGGACGAGCTCCTCCGTCTGCTCGCCGAGCTCGAGCCGGCGGCGGCGATCGACGGGTCGCTCGCGCCGCTCGCCGCGCGCGTCGAGGCGGCGCGCGCCGAGCTCGCCGACGTCTCGCGCGATCTCGCGCGCTACGCCGAGGCGATCGAGGACGACCCCGCGCGGCTGGAGGCCGTCGAGGAGCGGCTGTTCCGCCTCGAGCGGCTGCTGCGCCGCCACGGGCCGACGACCCACGAGCTCGTCGCCTACCGAGAGCGCGCGCAGGCCGAGCTCACGGGCCTGCGCGACGGCGCCACCCGCATCGAGGAGGCCGGCGCCGCCTTCTCCAAGGCGCTCGATCACGCCGCGGCCGCCGCCCGCGAGCTGTCGCGCCGTCGGGCGAGCGCCGCCGCGGATCTCGGCAAGGCGATCGGCAAGGAGCTCGCCGGCCTCGGCATGGGGCGCGCGAAGGTCGTGGTCGAGGTCGAGCGCGCCGCCTCGTCCGAGGGCGCGGAGATCGTCGTCGACGGCGCCCGCCTCTCGCCGACCGGCATCGACCGGGTGGAGCTCCTCATCGCCCCGAACGCCGGTGAGCCTCCGCGGCCGCTGCGCAAGATCGCGAGCGGCGGCGAGCTGTCGCGCGCGCTCCTCGCCATCAAGCGCGTGCTCGCGAGCCGGCAGAGCGACGGCGCGCGAGGCCGGAGCGCCGGCCTCTACGTGTTCGACGAGGTCGACGCGGGGGTGAGCGGAGCCATCGCCGAGGTCATCGGTCGCGCCATCGCCGACGTCTCGCGATCGAAGCAGGTCGTGTGCATCACGCACCTGCCGCAGATCGCCGCGCTCGCCGACACCCACTTCGTCGTCGGCAAGGGCGAGCGCGCCGGCCGCACCGAGAGCTCGCTCCGCCGCCTCGGCGACAAGGAGCGCGCGGCCGAGGTCGCCCGCATGATCGGCGGCGTGAAGGTGGGCGTCGCGGCGCGCCGGGCCGCGCTCGAGCTCCTGGGTGCACGCGCCGATCGTCCCGCCTGACGGCCGCCGGGGGAGCGCGCGATCGATCCGCGGCCGCTCCATGATCCCGCGCTTCACCCCGCAGG
>JAEUKG010001071.1 GCA_016794325.1 Myxococcales bacterium
GCGCGCGAGCGCGATCTCGCCGAGGTCGCGCGCGTCCTCGCCGCGGTGGCGGAGGGGGGCGCCGACGGAGCGGAGGGAGAGGTCCCGGCCGAGGCGCGCGCGGGCTCGCGGCCCTGGTCCCGCGCCCCGTGGGTGGCCGTCGCCGTGGTCGCGACGGTCGCGGGCTTGGGGGCCGCGGCCACCGTGCGGAGCCGCGCGACCTCGGAGGCGAGCGCGGGGGTGTCGGCCTCGACGCACGCCGTCGCTCCCCCCTTGGCGACGTCGCCGCCGCCGCCTCGGTCGGAGCCCTCGATCTCCCCCTCGGCGAGCGCCGCCCCGTCCGCGCATCCCTCGGTCCGCGTCGCCGCGCGTCCGGCGTCCTGCGCGTCGCCGGCGACGCCGCCGCCGCGGGTCGAGGCCTCCGGCGCCGCGGCGCCCCCGGTCCAGACGGCGCCGTCCGCGGGGCCCGGGCACGTCATCACCCACGTGCCCTTCTGAGGCCCCGCCGCCGGGCGCGAGAACGACGTGTTCGACAATCGCGCGCGTCGCCCTAGAATGCGCGCCCGATGCGCCGCGCCCTGCCCGTGCTCCTCGCGCTCGGTCTCGCGAGTACGTGCAGTATGCATGCTCTCGGCGACGACCCCAAGGAGCGCGCGCGCGTCGAGTTCGTCCGCGGCGCCGACCTCGTGAAGGACGCGAAGTGGGCGGAGGCCCTCGCCGCCTTCGAGGCGAGCTTCGAGCTCGTGCCCCACCCGGTGACGCTCTTCAACGTCGGCGCCTGCGAGCGGGCGATGGGCCGCTACGCGAGGGCGCGCCGGACGCTCCTCGCGACGCGGGCGCTCGACGCGCGCGGTGACCAGGGGGCTCTCCCCGAGTCGGCCAAGGGCGACGTCGCGGCGTTCCTCCACGAGATCGACCAGATCCTCGTCACCGTCGACGTGAGGCTCGAGCCGAAGGAGGCGACGATCGCGGTCGACGGGCGGCCGCTCGAGGTGACGAGCCCGGGCCCGCCGGCGGTCCTGACGGCCGGGCTCGCGGCCCCGGGGCCGGGGCGCGCGGCGCCCGCGGCGGCGTTCCGGCTCGAGCTCGACCCCGGCGCCCACGTGATCGTCCTCACTCGACCCGGATACCAGGACGTCGTCCGGCGCGAGTCGTTCGCGAGGGGCTCGCCTTCGTCGCTGGCGCTCGTCTTGTCGGAGCTCGACGGCTCCATCCGGGTCGCCTCCAACCGCGATCGCGCCGCGGTCGCCGTCGACGGGGTCGACGTCGGCGTCGCCCCCATCGAGCTCCGACGCCCGGGCGGCCGCTACCACGTCGCGGTTCGAAAGGCCGGCTTCGTGCCCTACGAGGCGGACGTCGTGCTCGACGCCGGGGGGCGCGTCGATTTGTCGGCGCCGCTCACCCCCGTCGCGACGCCGCTCTACAAACAGTGGTGGTTCTGGGCGGCCGCGGCCGGGGTCCTCGCGGGCGCGACCGCGACGACGTACGTCCTCACCCGCCCCGATCCCGAGCGCCCGGCGGCCGACGGAGGCGGGCTCGGGTGGGTGGTGCGCGTGCCATGAGCCTCGCCCGCGCGCTCGCGCTCGGCCTCGTGGTCGGGGGCACCGGCTGCGCGCCGGGGGAGCTGCCTCCCTTCGGAGAGGCGGTGGTGGAGGTCGACACCGATCTGCCGGTCCCGCTCGTGGCGTCGCGCCTGCGGGTCGACACGTTCGCCGACGACGGCACGTGGCTCGACGCGCGCGACGTCGCGCTCCCCGATCCGCGCGACTGGCCCGCGAGCTTCAGCGTCCAGGCCGCCGACGACGTCGCGCCGCGCCGGGCGATCCTGCGGCTGCGCGTGTACGGCGAGCGGGTCCGCGACTACCGCGGGGCGCGGCGCGTCGTCCAGGGCGGGGCCGACGTGACGCCGCGCGCGGAGCCCGCGCCCGAGCTCGCCGTCGACCGCCTCGTCGCGTTCGATCTCGTCCCCGGGCAGCGGGGGCGGCTTCGGGTCGTGGCGCGGGGCGCGTGCGCGGGCGTCCCGAGCGCGATCGACCCGCCCGCCCGGCGCACCTGCGTCGACGAGGGCCGCGCGTCCGAGCTGCTCGAGCCGTCTCCGCTCGAGCCCGAGGCCGCGCCGCCGACCCCGACGGCGGCGGGGACGGTCGCGCGGACGCCGTGCCCGCCGGCCACGGACCCCCGGCGCGTGTGCGTCGAGGGGGGCGCGTTCGTCCTCGGCACCGACGACGTGTCCGTCGTCCCCGATCCCGCGCTTCCGCTCTCGCCCGAGCGCGTCGTCCGCCTCTCGACGTTCGCGA
>JAEUKG010001077.1 GCA_016794325.1 Myxococcales bacterium
GCGCGCGAGCCCCGGCGGGACCGGGAGCCCGCCCGTGGGCGCGGGGACCGGAACGCCGGGCGCTCCCCCCGCCGCCGGGTTGGACGAGGCAGGGGGCGGCGCGACGGGTGCGCCGACCGCAGCCGGCGGCGGCGCGACCCCCGTGGGGGGAGGCGTGGCGGCGGCTTGTGTCTTTCCGAGTCGAGCCTTGAGGTCGATCTTCGGCTTCTTCTCTTCGGCCATGGGAGTCCTTGCAGGGCCGCCGCCTCGTCGTACTGCCTGGCGAACGCGCGCCGCCACGTTAGTTTCCTCGGGCCGCTCGTGTCAAACGCGCGGTCGTCCCTCTGACGCGACCGGACCCGGTCACCTTGGAATCGATCCCTGCCCGAGCGTTTGTTGGCCCTCCGCACACATCACCACACAATGGCCTCGGAGGGTTTCCACGATGATCGAGCGTCGCCACGCACCTCGCCGCGCCCTCGGCGGGATCTTCTGCAACAAGTACATCGACGGCTTCCCGCACGCGGTCGAGCTCCTCGACCTGTCGCCCAACGGAATCCGCGTGCGCACGATCCGCGAGCCCGCCGCCAAGGCCGACGGCCGCTTCCCGGTGCAGATCCTCCTGCCGGGCCGCAGCCAGGCGCTGTGGCTCTGGACGAAGACGCTGCGACGTCAGGGCGAGGAGGAGGTGCTCGGCTTCGTCGGCATCGACGGCCTCGAGCGCGTGCGCATCGCGCGCTTGTGCGCGTGATACCCTGGTCCGTGCGTGCGCGTCTGGGTCATCGACAACTACGACTCCTTCACGTGGAACCTCGTCCAGTACCTGGGTGAGCTCGGGGCGGACGTCCACGTCGTGAAGAACGACGAGGTGACGGTGGCCGACGTCGCCGCCGCCCGCCCCGACGGGATCTTGCTCTCACCCGGGCCTTGCACCCCCAACGAGGCGGGCGTGTGCTTGCCGATCCTCGGCGAGCTCGCCGGGGAGCTGCCGATCCTCGGCGTGTGCCTCGGGCACCAGGCCATCGGGCAAGCCTTCGGCGGCAAGGTCGTGCGCGCCGGGCGCCTGATGCACGGCAAGACGTCGCCGATCGAGCACGACGGCCGCGGGATCTTCGCCGGGCTCCCCTCGCCCTTCGAGGCCACGCGCTACCACTCGCTCCTCGTGGAGCGCGCTTCGCTGCCCGCCTGCCTTCGGGTGACGGCGTGGACCGCCGAGGGCGAGATCATGGGGCTCTCGCACGTGGAGCACGACGTCCACGGCGTCCAGTTCCACCCCGAGAGCATCCTCACCACCCACGGCAAGGCGCTGCTCGCCAACTGGATCTCCCGCCTTGGGCCCGCCTGAGGCCCGCGCGTTCGCCGACGCGTTCGCGCGGCTCGTGGAGCGCCGGGCGCAGCCGGACGACGTGGAGGCCGCCTTCGCGGCCATCCTCGCGGGCGCGTGGAACGACGTGCAGATCGGGGCGTACGTCGCCTCGCTCCGCCTGCTCGGCGACGATCCGGAGGTGCTGGTGGCGGCGGCTCGGGCCCTCCGCGCCCAGATGACCCGCGTCGAGCACGGGCTGCCCCTCGTCGTCGACACGTGCGGGACCGGCGGCGACGGCGCGCACACGCTGAACCTGTCGACCGCGGCCGCGCTCGTCGTCGCGAGCCTCGGGGTCCCCGTCGCGAAGCACGGAAACCGCGCCGTCTCGAGCCGCTCGGGGTCGGCCGACGTCCTCGAGGCGCTCGGGCTGCCGCTCGACGTCCCCGCGGCAGCGCAGGCGGCCGTGCTGCGCGACGTCGGCGTCGCCTTCCTGATGGCCCCGGTGCACCACCCCGCGCTCCGTCACGCGGCCAAGGCGCGGCGCGAGCTCGGCGTCCGCACGCTGTTCAACGCGCTCGGCCCGCTCGCGAACCCCGCGGGCGCGACCCACCAGGTGGTGGGCGTCTACTCCGACGAGCTCCAGCGGTCCGCGGCGCGCGCGCTCGCTTCGCTCGGCGTCGCCCGGGCTTGGGTCGTCCGCGGGGAGGACGGCCTCGACGAGATCAGCCCCGTCGGCCCCACCCGCGTGCTCGAGGTCGCGCCCGGGCGCATCACGGAGCTCACCGTGACTCCAGAGGATTTCGGTGCCGCTCCGTCCGCGCTCGCCGACGTCGCCGGCGGCGACGCGGCCCACAACGCGGCCGCGATGCGGAGGATCCTCGAGGGCGCGCCCCACCCCGCCGCGCGCGCGGTGGCGCTGTCGGCGGCGGCCGCGCTCGTCGTGGCCCGCGGGGACGCGCCGACGAGAGCGTACGACGCCGCGCGCGCGTGCCTCGCGACCGGCGCCCCGGCGACGCTGCTCGCGTCGTGGGTGGAGCGCGCCCGCGCCGCCCGCTCGGAGCCGGCGCGGTGAGCCTCCTCGAGCGCATCCTCGCCGCGAAGCGCGCCGACGTCGCCACGCTGAGGGCCTCGCCGGCCGTGAGGCTGGAGGAGCGCCGCCCCGTCGACGTCCTCGCCGCGCTGGCGCGCCCGAAGGGCCTGCCGCTGCGGCTCGTCACCGAGGTGAAGCTGCGGAGCCCGAGCGCGGGGCCGCTCTCCACCACACTCTCGCCCGCGGCCCGCGCTCTCTCGTACGCGCGCGCGGGGGCGGCGATGGTGAGCGTCCTCTGCGACGGACACCACTTCGACGGCTCGTGGCGACACTTGCAGGATGCGCGCGAAGCGCTCGACGCGGCCGGCCTCGCCGTGCCCCTCCTCGCCAAGGAGTTCGTGATCGACGAAGCGCAGCTCCGCGAGGCGCGCGCCCGCGGCGCCGACGCCGTCTTGCTGATCGCCCGCATCGTGTCCGCGGCCGATCTCGGCGCGCTCGCGCGGGCCGCCCGGGAGCTCGGGCTCGAGCCGCTCGTGGAGATCACGGAGGAGGCGGAGCTCGAGGCCGCGCGGGCGGCGGGGGCCCGGCTCGTCGGGGTGAACGCGCGCGACCTCGACACCCTGCGGATGGACGCGGCGCGCGCGGCGCGGGTGCTCGCGGCGATCCCCGAGGGCGTGGTCCGTGTGCACCTCTCGGGCCTGAAGACCGCGGGCGACGTCGCGGCCGTCGCCGCCTCCGGCGTCGACGCGGCCCTGGTCGGCGAGGCGCTGATGCGCGAGGACGATCCCCGCGCGCTGCTCGCCTCGTTCGTCGCCGCCGCGGGGTGACGCCTCAGGCGCGCGGGTGCGCTCGCTCGTACGCTTGCCGGACGTGATCCTGGGCGACGCGGGTGTAGATCTCGGTCGTCCCGAGATCGGCGTGGCCGAGCATCGCCTGAACCGCCCGGAGATCCGCACCCCGCGCGAGCAGGTGGGTCGCGAAGGAGTGCCTCAGCTTGTGGGGCGACAGCTCGGTCCGGATACCCGCGGCGCGGGCGTACTTCCGCAAGAGCTTCCAGAAGCCCTGGCGCGTGAAGCCCTTGCCGCGCGGCGACAGGAAGACGTGCTTGCTGCGGAGCGCTGCCGGGTGCCCCTCGCGGACGGTCGCGAGGTAGTGGACGACCAGGCGCTGGGCCACGTCCGCGAGCGGCACGAGGCGCCGCTTGTCGCCCTTTCCGAGCGGCCGCACCATGCCGCGCTCGAGGTCGAGATCGGCGATCTCGAGGTGGCAGAGCTCCGAGACGCGGAGCCCGGACGCGTACATCACGTGGATCATCGCCGAGTGCGTGAGGCCTCGCGGCGTCGTCACGTCGGGCGCGGCGAGCAGGCGCTCCACCTCGTCGAACGAGAGCACGCGCGGGAGCTTCCGGGCGAGGCGCGGCCGCTCGATTAGAGCGGTAGGATCAGCTTTAATTTCGCGCTCTTTGACGAGAAACTTGAAGAAGCCCCTCAGGGCGCTCAGCTGGCGCGCGCTCGACCTCGCGGACAGGCCCGCCTCGACGTTCGCGAACATCAGGCGCGCGATCGTCTCTTCGCCGACGTCGGTGACCTCGGCGTCGTCGCGCATCCGGTCCGCGAGCTTGCGAAGATCGCGCGCGTACGCCTCGAGCGTGTTCGCGCTGCACGCGCGCTCGACGCGCAGGTGGTCGAGGTAGGCGTCGATCGCGGCGTGGACGTCCACGGGCTCGATGGTAGCGAACGCGCGGCGGAAGGCGAACTTCGGCGCCGACGTCACGCGCGGCGGTCGGGGCGCACCGCCGCGAGGGCGGCGACGAGCGCGCTCGCGAACGCGCGGGTGCGCTCGAACCCGGGGGTGCGCTTCGTGAGCGTGTCCTCGTCCATGTAGAGGCGGCGGGCGAGCTCGACCTGCACCACGTGCACGTCGAGATCGGGGCGGCCGTAGTGCGCGGTGACGTACCCGCCGCGGTACGGCGTGTCGTGGGCGACCGAGAGCCCGCGGGCGCGCGCCTCGGCGTCCACCGCGTCGATGAAGACCGCGGCCGCGCTCGTGCGCCCGCGGGTGCCCGGGACGACGTCGGCGCGGACCTCGTCGGGATCGCCGTGGCCGCGGCGACCCGTCGAGGGCATCGAGTGCGCGGCCAGGAGCACCGCGTAGCCGAAGCGGCGCCGCTTCTGCTCGAGGAGCTCGGCGAGGGCGCGGTGGTAGGGGCGGTAGTGAGCCTCGAGCCGGCGCTCGACCTCGGCGCGCGGCAGCGGGGCCGCGATCGCGGGGTCGCCGTCGCTCGTCAGCCGCCACACCAAGCCCCGCGTCGCGCGGATGCTCGTGCCGGCCCCCTCCACCGAGTCGCGATCGACGTCGGTCTCGGCCCGGTTGAGGTCGACCACGTAGCGGGACGCGGTCGCGACGAGCATCGTCGCGCCGTGATCGGGCGCGTCGGCGTACAGCTCGTCGACGTACAGATCGGCGTCGCGCCCCACCGCGCGCGCGGGGCACACGAGGGTCGCGAGGGACAACGCGTCGAGCGAGAGCCCCGCGTGCGGGACCTCGACGACGACCGGCGTCTCGGGGCCGCGCGGCGGTACGACGCGCACGACGCCGGGCCGGTCAGAGCTTGACGTTGTGGCGCTTGGCGTAGGCGAAGAGACCGATGCGGTCGATCGTCCGCAGGTCGCGCGTGGTGACGTTGAGCGTCACGAAGCGGCCGAGCTCCGCGCACCAGAGGCGGCGGGTCTGGACGTTCACGTTCTGCCAGCGCTTCGTCTTGATGTTCGAGTGCGAGACGTTTTGCGCCTTAAGCTTGCGCTTGCCCGTGATGTCGCTCTTCGCCATGGCCAAGTCCTCGGAACTGTTCGATTTCTCACGTACCGAAGGCACGCGTAGGAGCGCGGAAAGTAGTCTCCGGCGCCGAAAAGTCAAGTCGTTTCGGCGAAGACCGCCGTTCCGGCGCCCGCGGCGCGGTCACGCGCGCGCTCGCGCGAGGGCGCGGGCCGGCTCGCCGGGCACGACCGCGGAGAGCCGACCGGCGGTGAGGCCGGCGGGCGGCGCGTCGTCGACGAGCCACTGGACGTCCCCCAGCCACGCGAGGAGCGCGGCGCGCTCGAAGCGCGCCCCCGTCCAGCCGAGCGCGACGGTCGCCTTGCCGGCCTCTTCGCGGACCGCGAGCGGGGCGGCGGCGTCGAGCGGCACGCCGGGCGCCACGCGGGTCTCGCCGCGCTTGACCGGAGCCGCGCCGAAGGGCGCGACGAGGCCGAGCGCCTCCACCGAGACGCCGTCGCCGGGCGCCTCGAACGACGCGCACGCGATCGTCCCGTGCCAGTCGGCGGCGAGGACGACGTGGGCGTGCGTCGCGTCCATCGACTCGCCCGCCCACGGCGCGTAGGCCACCTCGCCGCCGCCGAGGCTCGCGCGCGAGGCCGCGTGGGCGCCGATCTCCGGATCGCCGAGGTCGTCGAGGGTGAGGAGGCCGCCCTCGAGGCGCCCGACCACGGCGACGAGCTCGCCGCCGATGCCGCGCTCCGAGAGCGCGAGGGGGCCGCGCGTGACGACGGCCTGGAGCACCTCGCCGCGCGGGGTCTTCTTCGACGCGTCGAGGGCGGCGCCGGCGACGCGGAGCATGCTCAGCGAGCCGAACGCGGCGTGCGCGCCGAAGAGCGCGGCGGGGAGCGAAGGCGCGCCGACGCGCGCGGCGTCGGGGATGCTCTCGCCGTCCTTGAACCCGCGCGGCCGAGGCGCGCCCTTGCCCGGCTGGCGCACGCGGCCGTCGAACGCGCGCGCCCCGGCGCCGCGACCCGCCACGAGGACGCTCAAGGGCCCGAGGAGCACCGAGGCCTCGGCGGCGGCGACGGCGAGGACGGCGCCGACGACGGCGTCCACCGCGTTGCCCGCGCGGAGGAGATCGGTCGCGGCCGCCTGGGCGGCGGCGGGGGTGGCGATGGCGGCGCTCTTTGCAGCCACGGCTCTACTCCTGCTCGTCGTCGCGGACCCGCAGGGCCGCGGCGCGCGGACGGATGACGCGACCCGAGCCGCCGAGCGGCCGAGCCTTCTTGCGCTGGGCGAGCTGCCGCAGGCGCTTGCACTCGTCGAGCGCGCCGTCGGTCTCGATGATGACGAAGGCCTCGCGGCGATCGCCGATGTTCTTCACGACCTTCTCGAGCGCGCTCGGCCCGTAGGCGCGGGTCTCGCCGAAGGCGCGCAAGCGACCGTAGGCGATGGGGCCCGGCGGCGTCTCCTGCCGCGACGGGTCCACGCCGAGGACCACGCCCCACTTCTTCGCGCGCAGGGCCGCCTCTTCGTCCTCCCACAGGCCCGAGGGCTCCCACACCACGTGGGTGACGTCGCTCGGCAGGCGGTCGAGGAGCTTCACCATGCGATCGCGCCAGAGCGCCGCCGGGGTGACGTCGGGCGGCGTCCGGAGCACGATGCAGCGCGCGCGAAGCTGCCGCGCGGTCTCGAGGGTGAGCTCGAGCTCGGCGTCGAGCTCCGCCGAAGGCTTGAGCCGCGCGACCGCGGGGCCGGCGACGACGCTGAACTCGAAGTGCGGCGGGACGTCCTTGCGCCACTTCTTGAGCGTGCTCGCGGTGGGCGCGAGGCGACGATCGGCCGCGGCGGGGATTCGCACCTCGAGGAGATCGAAGCGCTTGGCGTAGGCGGAGATGGCGCCGCGCAGGGTCGCGGCGCCGATGTGGTAGCGGGTTGCCACGAGCGCTCCTTCGCACGCCCGGCGGCGGAGCGGAAGGCCATTAACGCCACACCTACATCCGCGCTGATGGAGCGACCTGGATCCAGCGAGGATGAGCGACAGCATGCGACAACGCTGCAATCTCGCTGGAATTTTTCGCTGGATTTCGGGCTTTTCTCGGAATTTTTCGCCGTCACGGTGGCGTCTCAAGACCGGAGCGGGCGATCGCGCGGCTGAGCACGGCGGTTGCAAATGGGTCGGCACACCTTCCCTACCTCGCCCAGGAGGCCCTCGTGCGACCGACCCGCGCTCTCACTCGTTCTCTCGGCATGAAGTTCGGTTTCGCCTTCGGGGCCTCGCTCACCCTCGCGCTCGTCGCGTGCGGCCCGGGCGACGGGCTCTCGGAGTACAAAGAGGGCTCGAGCGGCGAAAACGGCGACGGCAACAACCCGAACGGGAGCAGCGGATCGCTCGGCAGCTCCGGCGGCGGCGCGAGCTCGAGCGGCGGCGTGCGGCCGACGTGCGCGAGCACGGCCGCGGAGGCGCAGAACCTCCCCGTCTACATGGTCATCGTCTACGACCGCTCGGGGAGCATGGACGACAACGGCAAGTGGAACGCTTGCAAGGCGGGCATGAGCAGCTTCTTCGCGAGCCCGGAGTCGAAGAACACGAACGCCTCGCTCACCTTCTTCCCGCAGGGGAACGCGTGCGGCGCCGGCAACTTCGCCACCCCGCAGGTGAACATGCGGCCGCTGCCGGACGCGACGACGTTCAAGAGCCAGCTCGACTCGACGAACCCGGGCGGCGGCACGCCGACCCTGCCCGCGCTCCAGGGCGCGATCCAATATGCGCAGGGCCAGCAAGCCGCGATCGGCGACAAGGGCAAGGTCGTCATCGTGCTCGTCACCGACGGCATCCCGAACGACTGCTCGAGCTCGGTGAGCGCGGTGACCTCCGCGGCGTCCGCCGTCAAAGACAAGCTGCCCACGTTCGTCATCGGCGTCGGCGACCAGCTCGCGTCGCTGAACCAGATCGCCGCCGGCGGCGGGACGAAGCAGGCGATCGTCGTCAACGGCACGAACCCCAGCCAGACGCAGACCGATCTCCAGAAGGCGCTCGGCGACATCAAGGCGCAGCTCTCGTGCGACT
This sequence comes from Myxococcales bacterium, assembly GCA_016794325.1. Lineage (GTDB taxonomy): Bacteria > Myxococcota_A > Polyangia > Polyangiales > Polyangiaceae > SXNL01. Next base: position 8,143 of record JAEUKG010001077.1, read on the forward strand.
TCAAGGTGCCGGATCCGCCGGCGGGCCAGACGCTCGACTACAAGGCGGTCAACGTCGTGCACACGCCGAGCGGCGGCGCGCGCAACGAGCTCACCTACAACCAGACGTGCTCGGGCCCGGGCTGGCGCTACGACGACCCGGCGAAGCCGACGCGCATCATCATCTGCGACCAGAGCTGCAGCGACTTCCGCAAGAGCCCCGGCAAAGTGGAGGTCGAGCTCGGCTGCGCCACCAAGGGTGGCGTCAACTGACGTTCGGAGCGTGAGCCGGAGGCCTCCCGG
>JAEUKG010001090.1 GCA_016794325.1 Myxococcales bacterium
TCCCCGACCCCAAGCCCCGAACCCGACCCCGACCCCGAACCCGAACCCAATCCCCGAACCCGAACCCAATCCCCGAACCCGAACCCAATCCCCGAACGTGCTCGCGAACCCGAACCGGCGCAGGTTCGATCCCGACCCGGCACGCCAAAGGAGCGGCGAGCAGGCCCGCTCGGCCAGTCACGCCCTCACTCGATCGCCTCGACGCCCTGCTCCGCGAGCCGCGCGAGGGCGTCCTTCATCGCCTGGATCTTCTCGGGCGGGTGCCCCTTCCACCCGATGAGCTCACGGATCACGCGGAGCGGCGCCCGCGTGCGGTACGAGCGCGTCGGGTTGCCCGGGAACTTCGTGTCGGTGAGGTTCGGGTCGTCCTCGAACGGCCCGGTCGGCTCGACGACGTAGATCCTCCCGCGCCCGTCGCCGATCGCGAGCTCGGCGCCCCAGGTCGCGGCGTCGAGGGTCGCGGTCATGTACACGAACGCCGCGGTCGCGCGCGCTCCGTAGTTCGACGCGCGCCCCGGCTCGACGAGGCCGCCCGCGGCGAGGTCGGCCTTCGTGCCGTGGAGGTATCGACCCTCGCCCCCGTCGGTCCACGGCTCGAACGGGACCGGCGTCTTGGTCTGCGACGTCATCGGACGACCACTCTACTCTTGCCTGAGCGACGCGCATATCGCGTCGCCCCTCGCGAGCAGGCTGGGGACCGTCGCCTCGTCGCCCTTCACGACCCCGAAGCTCACCTGGCAGGACGACCCGAGCGGCGGCTCGCCCGGCAGCCGCGCGTAGCTCCACGCGGTGTGCCACATCCCGTGCGTGGAGCGCACCTGGGTACCCCACGGGTGCGTCACGACGACGGCGTCGGGCGCGGCGCCGGACGAGGCCTCCCGAGCCGTTCGCTGCGACTCGGCCGCGCCGCGGAGCGATCGCGCGACGCTCACGCGGATCCGGAGCGCGCGGAGGTTCCGCGACGCGGCGTCGCGATCGTGGAACGTGGGCCCCTCGTCCGGCTCGAACGCGCCCCACCGGTGCGCGCGGTATCCCGGTGGGATGCACAGCGGGAACGTCCGCACGTCGCCCGCCTTCGCGAGCCCGTCGCCAGGCGCGCCGCGCAGCGGGAGATCGCTCTCCGTCAGCCGAACCTCGAGGGTCGTCGCGACGAGCCCGGTCGCGCAGGGCTTGCCGCTCGGCGCGGACGGCGCGGACGGCGCGGACGGCGCGGACGACGCGAGCGGAGCCGAAGCGGGCGCCGAGGGCGCGGCCTCGCCGGCCGAGTCGGCGGGCCTCGCCGGCGCCGCCGCGGGCTCGGGCTTCGCCCCGGGCGTGGCGCAGGCCACGAGCGGCGTCACGACGAGGAGGCGCGCGACGGCGGCGCGCACGGTCAGCCGAGGCCGACGAAGATGTTCTGGACGTCGTCGTCCTCGTCCATCGCGGCGAGGAACGTCTCGACCTCGCCGCGATCGGCGTCGCCGAGGGAGAGCGGGTTGTTCGCCTTCCAGACGAGCATCACCTTCTCGACCGTCCACCCGCGCTCGCCGAGCGCCTTGGACACCGCGTCGAGGTCGGCGGGCTTGGTGTAGAAGCTCGTGCCGCCGTCCTCGCCGGGCTCGAGGTCGTCGGCGCCCGACTCGAGCGCGGCCTCGTCGGGATCGGCGCCCGCGGGCCCCTTGGCCTCGACGAGCCCGAGGCGCGTGAAGTCCCACGAGATCGCCCCCGCCGCCGCGAGCTGGCCCTTCTTGTTGAAGAGCTGGCGGATGTTCGCCGAGGTGCGGTTGCGGTTGTCGGTGAGGCACTCGACGATGACGGGCACGCGATGCGGGCCGAAGCCCTCGTAGGTCACCGTCTCGTAGTTGACGGGGCCGTCGAGCAGCCCCGCGCCCTTCTTCACCGCGCGGTCGATGGTGTCGCGCGGCATCGACTGCTTGCGCGCGGCCTCCATTGCCATGCGGAGCGTGGCGTTCATCGAGGGATCGGCGCCGCTCTTCGCGGCCACGGCGATCTCCTTCGCCAGCTTGGTGAAGATCTTACCCTTCGCGTTGGCCGCGGCCTCGCGATGCTTCTGCTTCCATTGTGCGCCCACGCCGCCCGACTAGCAGACTCCGGGCCTCGCGTCCCCTCGGAACTGCCCCTCGGCTCCTTGGCTCGTTCGGCGCGCCGCGCGGCTCGGTCCGTCGTCGTCGCCGAGCGGTCGCAGGACGACGGCGGGCGGCGAAAGCTTCGGCGCGCGCCGAGCGTCGAACCCTCGATGCACGCAAGCCCCCGACGCCCCCACCTGCCGCGCGCGATGCGCGAGGCGCCCCCGCTCCCCGCCGGGCTCGTCACGCCGCCGCCCAGGCCGCGCCACGCGCTCCTGATCAACCCGTTCTACGCCAAGGATCCGCACGCGAGCTTCGGCAAGCACGTGCTCACGCCGACGCTCGCGCTCACCTCGGTCGCGGCGGCCACGCCCCCGGAGTGGACGGTGCGCACGTGGGACGAGAACCTGCTCCAGGGCGCCGCGCCGGTGGAGCCCTTCCCGCAGGTGGTCGGCATCACGGTCCACCTCACCTTCGCGCGCCGCGCCTACGAGCTCGCGGCCTTCTACCGCGCGCGCGGCGCCAAGGTGGTGATGGGCGGGCTGCACGTGCTCTCGTGCCCCGACGAGGTCGCGCCGCACTGCGACGCGATGGCGATCGGCGAGGGCGTGCAGCTCTGGCCGCGCATCCTCGCGGACGTCGAGCGCGGCCGCCTCGAGCGCCGCTACGAGGGGAGCTACCGGCGCCCGTACCGCGACGAGCCGCCGCCGCGGCGCGACGTCCTGCCGCCCGGGGCCTTCCTGACGACCGCGAGCATCATCGCGACGCGCGGGTGCCACAACCGCTGCGGCTTCTGCTACCTCGCGACCGACGGCCTCCACATGCCGTACCAGGTCGCCGACGCCGAGGCGGTCGCGGCCCAGCTCCGCGCCACCGACGAGCCCTACGCGGTGTTCGTCGACAACAACCTGGGCTCGCGACCGGAGTACCTGCGCGCGCTGTGCCGGGCGCTGCGCCCGGTGGAGAAGATCTGGAGCGCCGCCGTCTCGATCGACGTGGCCGACGACCCGAGCCTGGTCCGCGAGATGGCGATCGCGGGGTGCACCGGCGTCTTCGTCGGCTTCGAGTCGCTCACGTACGAGAACCTGCAAGATGCACGCAAAAAGACGCCCCGCCCCGAGGACTACGCGCGCCGCGTGCGGATGTTCCACGACGTCGGCATCCAGGTGAACGGCAGCTTCGTGCTCGGCTTCGACCACGACCGGCGCGACTGCTTCGCGCGGCTCGCGGACTGGATCGAGGGCGTGCGCATGGAGAGCGCCACGTTCCACATCCTGACGCCGTACCCGGGGACGCCGCTCTTCCGGCAGATGGAGGCCGAGGGGCGCATCCTCCACGAGCGCTGGGAGGAGTACGACACCGCGCACTGCGTCTTCCGCCCCGCGCACATGTCGCCCGAGGAGCTCGAGGAGGGCTACGGCTGGCTCTACGAGCGGCTGTTCTCGCGCGCGTCGATCTGGCGCCGGAGGCCGCGCGACCCCGCCGCGGTGCTCCCCTACCTCGGCATGAGCTACCTCTACAAGCGCGCCAACTGGCTGTGGCCCGCGCTCATCCGCGCGAACGCGACGCACCGCGCCTGGGCCCCGCTCGTCGAGATCACGCGGCGGCGCCACCTCCGCTACCGCGCGGCGCTCGCGGCGAGCGCCGGCGCCGACGCGGCCTCCGAGGGCCCGACGTCGAGCTGCGCCGCGCCGCGCCGCGCGCCGGTGCGGCTGCCGGTGCACGCGGGCGTCTGAGGCCGTGGTGGGGCTCCGCCGGTCGCCACCGCCAGCTCGGACGTCGACGCCGCCGGCCTCGGGACGAACGCCTCACCCCGTCACGGTCAGCCCCGCGAGCGCCGCTTGGCGGCCTTCTTCGCGCCCCCGCGGGGCTGGGGCCTCTCCGCGGAGCCGCGCGTCGCGCCCTTCTTCGCGACGCGACGGGGCTTCGCGCGCGCCTTGGCGTCGGCCTCGGCGATCCACTCGAGGATCGCGGTGTCGGCCTGGCCCGTCTTCACGATGCGCGTCCCGTGCATCATGAGGCCGAAGCCGTGCTCGCCGTCGTCGGGATCCTCGAGCATGAAGCCGAGGTAGGGGAGGGCGCCGCCGGCGACGTCGTGAAAGTGGACGCTCGTGACCTCGACGCCCGCCTCGGGCCGCGCCCGCGCGACGGCCGCCTTCACGGCGTCGGCCACCGCGGCCTCGTTGGCGAGCAGCCACTCGATCCCTCTCCGCGCTTCGGCGGGGAGCTCGGGGGCGCAGGCGGGGTCGTCGGGATCCTCGTAGACGGGCTGGATCTCGACCATGGCCTTGTCGCGCCGGGGCAAGAGAGGCGCGA
>JAEUKG010001109.1 GCA_016794325.1 Myxococcales bacterium
CGCTCGACCCGCGGCAGGGCGTCGGTGGCGGCGCGCTCGGCGCGCAGCTCGTCGAACGGACCCGGGAACACGAGCACGAGCACGTAGATGCCCGAGAAGCTGATCGCGATGTAGCCGAGCGACGCGCCTTGCTCGGCGTGCCGCACGTGGCGGCCCTTGCGCGCCTGCTGGCCGAGCCCGGTGAGCGCGCGCACCGCGCGCACCGCGGTCCGCGCGAGATCCTCGACCTCGGGCGGCTCCTCGGAGTCGGCCTCGCCGCCGACCTCGGGCTCCGAGGGCTCGTCGGTGTCGTTCTCGGAGACGAGCTGCGGCCGCGACACCTCGACGAGCCCGGGCTCGGACTCCGACGCGCGCGGGGCGGCGTCGCCGTACGCGCTCGCCCACAAGACCGGGGAGTCGACGTCGATGACGACGACCTCGCGCGCCTGGGCGCGGACCGCGAGGGCGCGCAGCTCCTCGCGCAGCGACGTGCTCACCGGGACCCGGCCGCCGCGCGGCCGCTCGTCGGCCAAGACCTCGGCGAAGGAGTCGACGAGCATCGCGAGGCGGCGCTCGAGCGCGTCTCGATCGACGACCTCCTCGCCGAACGACGCGACGAGGATGCGCTGGTCCGGCATCGTCACCACGAGGACGTTGGCGGCGGAGGGCGCCTTCTCCCCGGCGCTGAGCACGAGGACGTCGGCGGCTCCGAGCTCGCGGAGGACGAGCGCCTTCAGGCGGTCGAGGTGGCTCTCGGAGTGCAAGGAAATGACGTGTATCATCGAATCGCCGCTGCTGCACGGGCTTCGGCGCCGCCGCGCCCTCCCGACACCTCGGCCCCGCCGGCTCGACGGGCGCGCGGGTCGGAGACGTACAGCGGGCTTGAAACCTGCGCGGCGGAGCCCCAGGGTGAGCGACGAGAGCGCGATGGCAGGTCCGGAGAAGAAGCTACCGTCCAGCCGCCTCGGCCGCTTCGCGAGGCTCGCCGCGCTCGGCGTCCGCACGGGAGCCGGCGCCGTGCTCGGGGCCGAGAAGGCCGCCGCCGAGCGAGCGGCCGACGTCCTCGGCACGATGCGCGGGCTCGCGGCCAAGGTCGGGCAGATGGGCAGCTACGTCGACGGGCTCGTGCCGGAAGACAAGCGCGACGCCTACGAGGCCTCGCTCAAGCTCCTCCGCGCGCAGGCTCCGCGCTCCTCGGCCGCCGACGTCCGTCGGGTGGTGGAGGAGGATCTCGGCGGGCCGATCGACGCCCTCTTCGCCCACTTCGACGAGGAGCCGATCGCGAGCGCCTCGATCGGCCAGGTGCACCGCGCGACCACTCGAAGCGGCGACGAGGTCGCCGTGAAGGTGCAGCACCCCGGCATCGACAAAGCCGTCGAGGCCGACCTCGCGAACGCGAGCGTCCTCGAGATGATGGGCGGCGCGCTCGGCGGGCGGCGCTTCGACAGCCGCGCGTTCCTCGAGGTGGTGAGCGCGCGCTTCCGCGAGGAGCTCGACTACGGCCTGGAGGCCGAGCGCCTCTCGGCCTTCGCGGAGCTCCACCGCGGCGACCCGCACATCCGCGTGCCCCGGCTCTTCCCGGACCTCTCGGCGAGGCGCGTCCTCACCACGGAGCTCGTCGGGGGCCTCGGGTTCGACGACGCGTGCGAGGCGCCGGAGGCCGACCGCCTGCGCTGGGCCGAGACCCTCTGGCGGTTCGTCTTCAAGGGCAACCTGGTGATGGGGATGTTCAACGCCGATCCCCACCCCGGGAACTACTTCTTCCAAGACGACGGGCGCGTGTGTTTCCTCGACTACGGGTGCGTGCAGGTGATCCCACCCGACCAGCGGCCCAAGGCGCGCGCGATGCACTGGGCCGCGATCGACCGCGACCGGGCGCGCTTCGACGGCGCGGTCTCCGACCTCATCGGCGCCAAGCCCGGCCGCCTCGAGCGCCTCGCCCGCGACTACACGCGGCGCTGCTTCGAGCCGCTCTTCGACGCCCCCTATCGCATCACGCGCACCTACGCGGCGGGCCTCGTCGACGGCATGAAGGACATGGCGAAGGCGGCGCGCAAGATCCCCGAGGGTGAGTTCTTCACCATGCCGGCGGAGATGTTCTTCATGAACCGCCTGCAGTTCGGCTTCTATTCGGTGCTGGCGCGGCTCGACGTCGAGGTCGACTACGCGGCGATCGAGCGCGCGTTCATCCCCCCGCTCGCGTGATCACATGGTCGAGGGGTGGGTCAGGTTCACCGACTTCAAGATCTGGAGGCAGTGGGTGTCGTTCAGCTTGGTGCAGACGAGCTCGCACGTCGCGCGCTCGCACCGCGTCCCGTCGTTGTGCTGGGCGTAGATGCACACGCGCTTCGCGGCCTCGTAGTTGCCGTGATCGATCCAGCGCCGCGCCGAGGCGCACTCGGCCTCGGACTGCCGCCGCCGCGCCTCGAGGAACTCGTTGGTGGGCGGAGGCTTCGGGGTCGTCGTCGTCGGCCCCGGCCCCGGGCCCGGCTGCTGCGGCTTCGGGGGCGTCGACGCGCTCGCGACCGCGGAGGCCGACGGGGCGGCCGACGCCTTCGGGGCCGCGGAGGCCGAGGCCAACGTGGACGCCTTCACCGCCGGCGCGGTGGTCGACGGCGCGGCGGTGACGACCGCGACCGGCGGCGGGGGCTGGTCGGCCGCGGCGATTCGCCAGCGGACGAAGAAGAACGCGCCCACGCAGGCGCCGAGGAGCACCATGCCCGCGAGCCCGCCGAGGACCGCCACGAGCATCGTGTTCGCTCCCTTGGCGCGCCCCTGGGTGCCGCTCGCCCACGAGGTGTCGGTCGCGTACGACGGGTTGATGACGAGCGAGTTGGGCGTGCCCCCCGCGACCGTCGGCGCGGCGCCGGAGGGGTCGACGAACGGGCTCGGGTGCGCGCTCTGCCCGTACGACGGCCGCACCGGCACCGCTTGGACGACGCGCTGGACGCGGTCGACCAAGAAGCGCGCGCGCTCGGGGGCGAACGGGCGGAGGGCCTCGGCGAGCTCGCCCACCGTCTGGAAGCGCTGCCCCGCGTCTTTCATCAAGCAGCGCGCGACGATCGCCTCGAGGCCCGGCGGGGCGGCGGGGACGCGCTGGCGGAGGGTCGGCGGGGGGTCGACCACGATCATCGCGCAGAGCGCCGAGGGGCTGGGCGCGCTCCAGAGGGGCCCACCCGCGACCAGCTCGAAAAGGATAGCTCCCATCGCCCAGATGTCGGCGCGATGGTCCACGTTCTTCAGGCTCCGCACCTGCTCCGGGGACATGTACAGCGGCGTCCCGAGCACCGTCTCGGTGTGGGTGAGGTTCGACCCGGTATCGGCCGCGGCCTTCGAGATGCCGAAGTCGAGGACCTTCACCGAGGGCGTGCCGTCGGGCCGCTGGGTGACGAAGAGGTTCTGCGGCTTGAGGTCGCGGTGGACGATGCCCTGCCCGTGAGCCTCCGCGAGCGCCTCGCAGACCTGGAGGACGTATTCGACGGCCTCCTCGACCGGGAGCCCGCCCCGGCGTTGGACGACCTGCGCGAGGTCGGCGCCGCGCAGGTGCTCCATGACGATGTAGGGGTCACCCGACGGGAGCGCGCCCACCTCGAGCACCCGGACGACGTGCTCGCTCTGCAGCGACGCGGCCGCGCGCGCCTCGCGCTGGAACCGAGCGACGGCGTCGGGCTTGTGGGCCTTCGCCCGGGAGAGGAACTTGATGGCGACGGGCCGCCCGAGGGCGGTGTCGGCCGCGAGCATGACGACGCCCATGCCGCCGACCCCGAGCACCTGGTCGAGGCGGTACTTGCCGCCGACGACTTCGCCGAGGTTGGGGAGCGCGGGGGCGGGCGCGTGCATCATGTCCGGTTTTCCAGGGTAACCCACGTTGGACGCGTTGCCGACGCCGCGCATTCCAAGTACGAGGTCAGACGCGTTGAGCAGCGAGTCGATTCTTCGGGATCGTGGCCAGCCGGCATCGGGGGCGCCGATCGGGAAATCGTGGCGAGAATCGGCCGCTTGGGCCAAGGTGCGCGCGGCGGGGCCGATGTGCGGGCTTGTCGCATTGTCCTACCTGTTTCGCCTGCCCCCGCTCCTCAACGCCGACTCGACCAACTCGGACGCGGCCGTGGTGGGCCTGCAGGCGATGCACGTCCTGCGCGGCGAGTGGAGCCCCTTCCTGTGGGGGAGCGGCTACCAGACGAGCGTCGACTCCCTCGTCGCCGCCGCGTTCTTCGCGGTGCTCGGCCCGACGCCCCGCGCGCTCATGGTGTCGGCGCTCACGCTCCACGTCGCGCTCACGCTCCTCGCGTTCGCGACCGTGCGGCGCCACCTCGACGCGCCTCGCGCGTTCATCGCCACCCTGCCGGTGGTGCTCACCGCGAGCTCGGTGCACACCTACGCGCTCTACCCGCCGCGGCAGGCGTCGCTCACCCTCGCGATGGCCGCGTTCTTCGCCTTCGACCGCGCCGCGTTCGCAGCGCGCGCGTGGCCGTGGATCGCCGCCGGCGCCGTCAGTTTCGGGCTCGCCGTCTATGCCGATCCGTATCCGATGGTGCTCGCCCCGGTGGTGCTCGGATATGGGCTGTGGGCGGCGGTGCGGGCCCGCCCGCGCGCTCCCGGTCTCGCGGCGCTCGCGCTGGGCTCGCTCGTCGGCCAGATCCCGCTGGCGCTCCTGCGGCGCGCCCCGGGGGCCAACCCGGGGCCGCTCGGGCTCGACCCCAAGGTGGTGGGGCACAACTGGCGGTTGCTGGTCGACGAGTGCCTGCCGTGGGCGCTGAGCACGAAGGTCTACTACGCGAAGCACGTGATGGACTACTCGCCCTGGGACGCGCCGGGGTGGGTCCACGCGCTGCTCGTCGCCGCGGCGATCGTGCTCGGCGCGCTCGTGGCGAGCGGGCTCGGCCTCGCGCTCGTCCGATCGATCCCGGCGCG
>JAEUKG010001170.1 GCA_016794325.1 Myxococcales bacterium
CTGAGGACGCCGGTGCCCCGGGCCGCGACGGCGACGCTCGCGAGCGTGAGCGCGGCCGCGATCACGACGAACGCGCCCGCGCGGCGCCGAGCGCGGCCCGGCCGCGAGCTGACGCGGGGCGCGGGCGGCTCCTCGGCGACCGGAGGCGGAGGTGGAGCGGCGAGGATCTTCGAGACGAGGAGAGCGCCGCCAGCGGCGTCCTCGCCGTCGAGCTCCGCGGCGAAGTCGGCGCGGACCGCGCGCTCGAGGCGGCACGCGGCGCACTGGGCCAGGTGGGCGTCGAGGTGGGCGCGCTCCTTCGGCGTGAGATCGCCGCGAGCCTCGCGATCGAGGAGGTCCTCGGGGTGGAGATCGGTGACGCTCATGCCTCCACCTCCAGCTCGTCGGCGAGCGTCGGATCGGCCTCGATGCGCCGCCGCAGCGCCTCCTTGGCGAGCCGCAGCCGGCTGCGCACGGTGTTCACGGGCGCGCCCGTGCCCCGGGCGACCTCGTCGAGCGACCAGCCGAGGACGAAGCGGAGCGCCATCGACTCGGCCTGCTCGTCGGGCAGCTCGGCGAGGAGCTCGAGCACCGCCTTGCGCCGCCGCGCCGCGCGCGCCGCGTCGGAGGGCAGCTCGGCGTCGCACTCGACGCGCTCGAGCTCGACCCCGTCGTCCTGCCGGGCCCGACGCGAGCGCGCCTGCTTGCGCGCCGCGACGGCGGCCCGGAGCGCGATCCGGGACGCGTACGACGCGGGCTCGCACTCGCCGCGGAAGCTCGGGAGCGCCTGCACGAGGCCGATGAGCGCCTGCTGGATGACGTCGTCCACGTCGGGGTTGCCGGCGCCCAGGACCACCCGGACGACCCGCGAGACCCGCGGCGCGACCGACTCGAGGAGCTTGCGGGTGGCGGTGACGTCCCCGCCGGCCGCGGCTCGGGCGAGCGCCATGGAGGCGCTCACGGGGGGGGGCGCGGACGGCTCCACCGTCTCCCCCACGACCTCGGCTGTACCCTCGTCGCGCATCCCGTGTCCTTGGTGGAGAGTACCCCCCGAAAGGGATCAACCGGCCGTCGTTTTTTGTCGTACCCCGTCCTGCTGAACAGCAATTTCAAGGGTTTAGCGCTTGCCAGGGGTCGGTTCTGACCCCCCCGCAGGGTCATCGGTCACCAATGACCCTCCCCCTCGGCGACTTGCTGCGTCACAACCTACCGAAATCGTAGAGCACCCTTGAGCGTCCCCACTTGGTCCACAGGTTGCAAAAGCCCTCTCCGCTACGCTGCACGAACGAAAACTGGAGGACCCCATGCGATATGCCGTGGTTGAGGGTGAGCAGCTGCTGTCTTCGAGCGATCTCGGATTCGACGCCACGAACGTCCTCGACACCCTCCCGACTGCGACTCTGGTCTTCGACACCTCGCACACGCCGCCGAAGCTCGTGTACGCGAACGACCTCGCGGTGAAGACCATCGAGCGCGACGCCCCGACCCAGGAGCTCCGCCGTGTCGAGATGCTGCAGCTCACCGACTACGTGAAGGAGCGGCTCGACGCGGACAGCATCGAGGGCTCCGAGCGCGTCCGCGGCTTCAAGGTCTCGATGCGCAAGCTCTCGGGGACGAAGAAGCCGTTCCTCGCGCTCTTCCTCGAGCCGCTCGTGCGCCGCAACAGCTCGGTCAGCATCCGCATCCGCAACAAGCACCCGGGCCTCGTCTTCACCCGGCCGACCGTGCGCGCGATGCAGCTCCGTCCGACGGTCCGCGCCGTCGACATCCCGCTCGCCGTCCCCGTGACGCGCTGAGCTCGACGCCCGCGGGCTTGGCTTGGGGGGCGACGCCAGCGCCCGCGTGGTTCGAGTGGCTGGCGCGCGAGTGGACGGGTTGTCGATCGGCCCGCCTCGCGACTACCTTGGGGGGATGCTCCGGCGCGTGCTCCTCGGCTCGAGCGCATGTGCGCTCGCCGCTGCTTGCTCGTCGGGTGCTCCGGCCGAGCCGGCGCCGCTGCCCTGCGCCACCGGGCTCACCGCGAGCTGCGCACCCCAGTACGATCCGCCGACGTTCGCCACGCTCCACGCGAAGATCCTTCGCCCGAGCTGCGCGACCGGCACCAGCTGCCACACCGCAGCCGCTCGCCGCGGAGATCTCGCCTTGGACGACGAGGCGGCCTCGTACGCTATGCTCCTCGGCAAGGACGGTTCCCGCGCGCGCGTCGCGCCCGGCGACCCGAGCTGCTCGGTGCTCATGAAGCGCGTCACCTCCACGGATCCCGCCGTGCACATGCCCCCGGGGAGCGGGTCGCTCTCCGCCGGAGAGATCTGCGCGCTGACGCAGTGGATCGCGAAGGGGGCCCCGCGTTGAAGCGCTCCCACGCGCTCGTCGCGCTCGCCGCACTCGGCCTCGCGGCGGCCGCGGCGTGCTCGAGCGATCCTGCGCCCGCGCGGCCCGCGCTCACCCGCGACGAGATGCTCGACCCCGCGACGTGCAAGACGTGCCACGCGGACCACTACCGTGAGTGGTCGGGGAGCATGCACGCGTACGCCGCCGACGACCCGGTCTTCCTCGCGATGAACGCGCGGGGCCAGCGGGAGACGAACGGCGCGCTCGGCGACTTCTGCGTGAAGTGCCACGCCCCGATGGCGCTCATCGAGGGCGCGACCAAAGACGGCCAGAACCTCGCCGCCGTGCCCGCGAAGCTCAAGGGCGTGACGTGCCTCTTCTGCCACTCGGTGGAGCGGGTCGACGGCACGCACAACGCGCAGCTCACGGTCGCCCGAGACGCGGTCATCCGCGGCAACTTCGCGGACCCGGTCCCCGGCACGCCCCACCGCTCCGCGTATTCGCCGCTCCACGACCGCGACAAGCTCGAGTCGGCGTCGATGTGCGGCGCCTGCCACGACATCGTCAACGGCCACGGCGTCGCCCTCGAGCGCACGTTCGCCGAGTGGAAGGCGTCGGTGTTCTCGAAGGCGCCCGGCGGCGCGACCTGCGGGCAGTGCCACATGTCGCAGTCCGCCGCGCTCACGCCGGTCGCGCAGACGGTGGAGGGCGTCGCCGCGCGCCGCCGCCACTCCCACACCTTCGCGGGGGTCGACGTCGCGCTCACGCCGTTCCCGGAGGCCGAGGCTCAGAAGCGCGAGATCCAGGCGTTCCTCGACGCGTCGCTCCAGTCGGCGCTCTGCGTGTCGACGGCGGGCGGCACGCGGGTGCGGGTGCTCCTCGACAACGTCGCCGGCGGCCACGGCTTCCCCAGCGGAGCGGTGCAGGACCGGCGCGTGTGGGTCGAGGTCGCGGCGTACGCGGGCGGTAGCACGATCTACCAGTCGGGTGTCACCGACGCCTCGACCCCGATCGCCAAGACGAGCGACCCCGACGTGTGGCTCATGCGCGAGTGCCTCTTCGACGCCAAGGGCGCCGAGGTGCACATGTTCTGGGAGGGGACGTCCACCGACGGCAACGCGCTGCCGGCGCAGGTGACCTTCGATCCCACCGACCCGCGCTTCTACCAGACTCACATCGAGCGGGTCTTCCCGCGCGCCGCGCCGGCGCCGGGGGCCGCCGACCGGGTGACGATGCGGGTGAGGATCGAGCCGATCGGGCGCGACGTCCTCGACGACCTCGTCGCGACCAAGGACCTCGATCCCGCCGTCGTCCGCGCGATGCCGACCTTCGACGTCGGCGCGTCGCTCGAGTGGACCGCCGCGGGCGCGGCCACCGACGTCGTCATCGATCGCCTCCCGTACCGCTGCGTCACCAAGACGAACTTCAACGTCCAAGCCGACCGCTTCCCGGCCAAAGAGCGGACGCGCTGCAAGCCGTGAGCGGCGCTGCCCGAGCGGTGTGGGAGGCCGGGCCGCTCTCGCCGTGTCGTCCGAAGGAAGCTCACGCCTCCCCATGGAAGATCGTGGTTCGCGTGCGCGCCTCCGTCGCGCCGGGATCGGCGCCCAGAAGCGAGTCCTGGGCGGCTCGTTCCGTTCAGCCGGCGATGCAGAAGAAGAACGTGGCGGTGTCGCTCCCGCCGGCCGCGGTCGGCACGCCGACCGTGACCCGCCACACGCCGGGCATGAAGAGGTAGACGTTCGCCACGTCGTAGCGCCCGTCGGCGCCGGCGGTGACGGTCGGCTTCACGCTCGTGCCGTGGCCGTGGTCGGGCATGAACGGGGTGACGGTGAGCGCCGCGTTCGAGATGGGCGCGCCCGCGCCGTCGGTGATCTTCAGCACCCACGCGTTCGTGCCCCGCACCGGCGGCCCGGGGTCGCTCGACACGAGCGTGACCTTCACCGCCCCCGACGGCGACGCCTTCGCGAGGTTCGCGACGTAGGTGTCGACGCGTCCGTCGTTCTGGCACGTGACGGCGACGCCGGTGTCGACGGGCCCAGCGTCCGCGCCGCCGCCGCTCGGGGCCGGCGAGGTGTCGTCGCCGCACGCGGAAGCGGCGAGCGCGAGCGCGGCGAGACAGGCGAGCGGGCGGCGGGGCCACATTCCCTCATCATACGCCCGACGGCGGGGCGCGGTTTCGACGGCGCCGAATGGGCAATGGGTTCAACGGCTTGGCTCAGTTGTTCGGGGCCTTGCAGACCAGCCACTCGAGGAGCTTCTTGCGCTCCTCGGGCGTGGGCGCCGGCGCGCCCTCGGGCGGCATCGCGCAGGCGTAGAGCTGGTTCAGGAACGGGCTCCGCTGCGCGGCGACGAGATCGTAGGTCGAGAAGTCGCGCTTCCTGGCGGCGGTGCCTCCCGACGCGTGGCACGGGAAGCAGCGCCGCTCGATGATCGCGCGGACCTCGGCCTGGTAGCTCGGCGGCGCCGCGGGGCAGCTCGCCGGAAGATCCGACGGGCACGCCGGCGAGGCGTCGGTCGGCGAGGCGTCGGCCGACGCGTCGGCGGCGCCGCCAGGGGTGGGGTCGCCGTCGCAGGCGCCCGCCGCGCCGAGCGAGGCCGCGCAGGCGATCGCGAGCGCGCCGTGGATCAACGCTCGAGCGCGCATCCGAGGACCTTGCCGCGGGGCCGGCGGGGCTCGCGCCCGCTCAACAGATCGTCGAGGGCGTCGGCGACGTACGGCGTCGCGTCGTCGCTCGGGTGCGTGCGATCGGAGTCGATTCCCCCAGCGTAGCGCGCGCGCCCCGCGCGATCGAGGATCACGGTGTGCGTCGCCGCCTCGGCGCCGAGGCCGTCCCGGGCGGCGCCGCGCGCGTCGACGAGCACCGGGAACGGATAGCCGCGCGCCCGCGCCTCGCGCCGCGACC
>JAEUKG010000272.1 GCA_016794325.1 Myxococcales bacterium
GAGCGGCCGGGGCCGCTGCGCGATCTCGCCGACGGGCTCACCTACCTCCGCGATCACCCGGCGCAGCGCGCGATCACGTTCGCCAAGGCGGGCGCGCTCCTCTGGGGCGGCATCGCCGTCATCGTCAGCGTCTTCGCCGACCGGCTGTTTCGCCCCACCGACGTCGCCATCTCCACCGGGCTGATGTACGGCGGGCGCGGGCTCGGCGCCTTCGTGGTCCCGTTCGTCATGGCCCGCGTCTTCGGGGAGGGCCCGCGCGGCCTCGTTCGCTCGATCCGCTGGGCGTTCCCCATCGCGTTCGTGGCCTTCTCGTTCTTCGCGCTCGGCCTCGGGGTCCTCCCGTGCGCGGCCGCCCTCTTCGTCGCCCACGGGGCGACGGCGACGGTCTGGGTCTCGTCGGCGCAGCTCCTCCAGATGACGGTGCCGAACCGCGTCCTCGGGCGCGTGCTCTCGGTCGAGCTCCTCTTGCTCACCATCGCCCTCGCGTCGTCGAGCGGCCTCGCGGCCCTGTTGATGGGCCGCGCCGGCCTCTCACCGCAGCGCACGGGCTTCGTGATCGCGGCGCTCCTCTTGCCTCCTTTTGTGTATTTTACACGCGTTGCACGGAGCCACGTCGGAGCCCTCGAGAGCGCGGCGGGCACGGAGCCCTGACGCCCTCGAGGTCCCGAGGCCGGGCGCTCAGCGGGGAGCGTCGGCGGTGCGGTAGTTCTTGCCGCGCACCGTCTTCATGTCGTCGGCCCAGCACGCGTTCCACCCCTTGACGCGCTTGCAGCCGACGAGGGTGTCGTTCTCCACCGTGTTGGTGAGGTTGACGGGGGCGTTCAGCGGGATCGCGGCGCCGGCGGTGCACCCGGTGAACTTCCACTGGTAGTACTCGTCCTTGTCGAGCTTCGTGCGGTCGCTGAGGTTGATGCCCCAGTCTTGCTTCTGATAGACCATCGCGCGGTTGTCGATCATGAGGGCGAAGACGTCGCCGCACTTGATCGCGCCGCCGCCGTCCTTCTTCTTGAAGACGACGTTCGGGCTGGTGCCGGACTTCCAGCCCCAGTTCGCGCCCCAGCGATCCTCGAAGGCGACGCGGCTCCCCTGGTCGAGGTTGAAGAGCTTGTACTTCGCACCCTCCTGGACGCCGCTGCCCGTGCCCTCCACCTTCCAGCCGGCGACCTCACGCGCGCTGGCCTCGCCCGCGACCATCGCCCCCACCAGGCCCATCGCCGCGACCATCCCGAGCTTCACCATGCGATTCATCTTCTTCTGTTCTCCTTCAAGAGCGAGGGCGTCCTGCCCGTCGTGACTCCCCCTAGAGCAGGTCGCGTGCCGATGGAGGCTCTAGCAATTACGCGCACTTGGCGGCGTGCGCGGGGCGCGCGGGCGGGGCGCGCCCGGAGCGCGACCGCGCCCATCGGCCCGCGAGGGGGCGGGCGCAGGCACGCGCACGGGCGCACACCCGGGCACGGTGGTGGTGGTCAGCCCGCGACGAGGACGATCTTCGTGACCTCGGGCGGCGCGGCGACGCGCGACGGCACCGCGGCGACGCCGACGCCGCGGTTGACCCAGAGCACCGTCCCCGAGCGCTCGTAGCGGCCCGAGACGTATTTCATGAGCAGGTCGGCGGGCCGGAAGCCGGGGTTGACCTGGCCGCCGTGGGTGTGGCCGCTGAGCTGGAGGTCCACCCGCCCCGCCGCCACGTCGAGGTAGCGCGGCTGGTGCGCGAGCAGCACCTTGGCGGCGTCCGCCCCGACCCGGCTCAGCGCGACGTCGAGATCCGGCCGCGCCCACATGTCGTCGACGCCGACGAGGGCGATGCCGCCGCCGTCGCGCGGGCGGATGACGCGCGTCTGGTTGACGAGGACGTCGACTCCGGCGCGCTCGAGGTGGGCGCGCACCTGGCCCGCGCCCGCGTAGTAGTCGTGGTTGCCGAGGATGGCGAGGTGGCCGTCGCGCGAGGGCAGCGCCACGAGCGCGGCCGCGAGCTCCGGAGCGCGCGCCGCGTCGAAGTCGACGAGATCGCCGGTGGCGACGACGAGATCGGGCTTGATGCGCCTCACCGCCTCGCTCATCTCGCCGAGCTCGCGCTCCCCCACGAACGGCCCGCAATGCACGTCGCTCACCTGGGCGAGCGTGTAGCCGTCGAGGGCGCGAGGGAGGCGGGCGATGCGCACGACGACCTCCTCGATCACGAACGAGTGGCGACCGCGCACGAGGCCCCACCCGAGCACCGCGCCCGTCGTCCCCCACGCCGCCGCCCCCGCGATGCGAAAGACGGCGTCGCGACGGGTCAAGCGGGGCGAGGGCTCGCGCTCCTTCGCGGCTCCCTCGCCCTTCGCGCCCTCGCTCTCCTCCGCGGCCGCGGGCTCCTCGCCCTTCGCGCCCTCGCTCTCCTCCGCGGCCGCGGGCTCCTCGCCCTTCGCGTCCTCGGCCTTCGCGCCCTCGCCCTTCGCGCCCTCGCCCTTCGGTCGCACCCTGCGCACCACCGCCCCCACGAGGCTCGAGCCTCCCATGAAGAGCAGGAGCGGGAGCGCGCCGAGGACCACGATCATCTGCTCGCTCGCCACCGCCGCCTGGAGGCCGAGGAGCAACGAGCTCGAGAACGTGCGCGCCGTCCACCGGGCCACGAGTGGCAAGAACACGAGGATCCCGCCGACGACCCAGAGCTTCTTCCGATGCTCGCGCAGGCGCGGGGCGAAGGTGCAGATCCACCGCACGAACAGCATGTGGGCGACGCCGCTCACCGAAACGACGCCGATCACGAAGGCCACGACGCGGAGAACGGACGGAGGCATCGGAGCTTCAGCTTCGACTGGCTCGGAGCTTCGCCGAGATGGCGCGTAGCGCTTCGAGGTCGACGAGATCCTTCGCCCGTCCGGCGGCCGCCTTCGAGCGAATGAGGTCTTCGAGCGAGATCAGCTTCACGGAGCTTCCGTGGATGTCGATCTCCAAGGCTCTCTGGGCGACGTCACCGTACTCGCCCAGCCCGGTCACCTCACCGAGCAGGTCCAGCTCTCCGAGGTCGGTCACCAGGGTGAAGTTCAGACCGTTCTTCAGCGTGCGCTCGTCCCAGAAGAACGGGAGCTCCGGCGGCGCCCCGCGCAGCCGCGGGTGGAGCGGACCGAGCGCCGCCACGAGCCGGCCGAGGTTCGTGTGCGTTCGCGAGTAGCACACATCGAGATCCAGGGTCGCGCGCGGGTATCCGTGCGCGATCACCGCGAGCCCGCCGATGACGACGAACTCGACGTGCTCGTCCGTGAGGAGCTTCAGCAGTTGGCCGAAGCGCGTCATCGCTTCGGCCGGGCTTCGACGCTCGCCTTGAGGTCGGCCGCGAAGCTCATCAGCTCGATGACCGCGTCGATCCTCTCACTCGGGGTGAGCGCGAGAGCCCGCTCCAGCTGGGCGTGGTCGATGCCCGGTGGCAGCTGGTCGATGACACGGTATTGCCAGGGCTCGTCGGTGGGGAACCACACAGCCACCAGACTAGTCTTCGGCCTCTCCGCCGACAAGGAGGCGGGCGACCTCAGACGACTCCGCTCACGACGCGCTCGATGCCGCCGTAGTCCTTGGTCGCGCGCACGTCGGTGAAGCCGGCGGCGCGGTAGAGCTCGGCCACCGCCGCGCTCTGGCCTTGACCGATCTCCATCGCGAGGACCCCGCCGGGGACGAGGAACCGCGGCGCGTCGGCGACGATGCGCTCGACGAGCGAGAGCCCGCGCTCGCCGCCGTCGAGCGCGAGGTGCGGCTCGAAGCTGCGGATGTCCGGATCCAACGTGGCGATCTCGGGTGTGGGGATGTAGGGAGGGTTCGCGGTGACGAGCTCGAAGTGCCCGGATACGTTGGCGAACAGGTCGCTGGCGACGAAGGCGACGTTGTACGCGCCGAGCCGCAGCGCGTTGTCCCGCGCCACCGCGAGCGCGGCCTCGCTCACGTCGGCGCCGGTGACGGTCGTCGTCGGCCGCTGGCGCGCGAGGGTGACGGCGACGCAGCCGCTGCCGGTGCAGAGGTCGAGCACGCGCGCGTACATCGACGCGTGCCGGGTGCGCTCGAGCCCGACCTCGACCAGCGTCTCGGTGTCGGGCCGGGGGATGAGCACGCGCGAGTCGACCTTGAACTTGCGCCCGTAGAACTCGCGCTCCCCGAGGAGGTAGGCGATGGGCTCGCGCGCGCGGCGGCGCTTGACGAGCTCGCGCAGCGCGGCGAGCTCGCTGCCGACCACCGGGCGCTCGCGGTCGATGATGAGCTGCATGCGGGTGGCGTGGAGCGCCGACGCGACGAGGAGCTCGGCGTCGAGGCGCGGGTTCTCGATCCCGCGCGCGCGAAAGTCGTCGGTCGCCCACTTCACGAGGTCGCCGACGGTCCAGGTCTTCTGCGGTTCAGCCTGCAAGCTTGGTCCGTTCTTCGGCCACCGCGGCCTCGACCTCGGACCGGATCTCGGCGAGCTCGGCCTCGCTCGTCGCCTCGAAGCGCATGACGAGGATGGGGCCGGTGTTCGACGCCCGCACGAGGCCCCACTTGGGCTGCCCCGGCTTGCCGAACGAGATGCGCGCGCCGTCGATGTCGAGCACCGGCAGGCCCTTCGCCTTGTAGCGCTCGGTCACCGCCTTCACGACCGCGAACTTCTTGTCGTCGGGGCAGTCGACCCGCATCTCGGGGGTCGAGAACGTCTTCGGCACGTCGGCGAGCATCTCGCCGATCGAACGGGGGTCGCTCGCGAGGATCTCGATGAGGCGCAGCGAGGCGTAGATCGCGTCGTCGTAGCCGAAGTACCGATCGGCGAAGAAGAGGTGGCCGCTCATCTCGCCGGCGAGGAGCGCGCCCTCCTCCTTCATCTTGGTCTTGATGAGCGAGTGGCCCGTCTTCCACACGATCGGGCGGCCGCCGTGCTTGGCGATGTCGTCGTAGAGCGTCTGCGAGCACTTCACCTCGCCGAGGATGGCGGCGCCGGGGCGCGCCGCGAGCACCCCGCGCGAGAAGAGCATCATCAGCCGGTCGCCCCACACGATGTCGCCGTTCGCGTCGACGGCGCCGAGGCGGTCGGCGTCGCCGTCGTAGGCGATCCCCACCCGCGCCCCGGTCTCGCGGACCCGGGCGATGAGGGCCGCGAGGTTCTTGGGGACGGTGGGATCGGGGTGGTGGTTCGGGAAGGTCCCGTCCATCTCGCAGTAGAGCGGATCGGGATCGAGGCCCACCGCGCGCATCGCCCGAAGGCCGAGCGGTCCGCCCGCGCCGTTGCCGGCGTCGACCACGATCTTCGGCGCCTTGCCGGCGAACGCGAAGCTCTTCTTCATGAGCTCCAGGTAGGCCTCTTGGACGTCGACGATCTCCACCTTGCCCTCGCCGTCGGCGAGGGCGAAGTCGCTCGCCTCGATGCGCGCCTTCAGGCCCTGGATGTCCTTGCCGAAGAAGCTCGCCTTCCCCCGCATCATCTTGAAGCCGTTCTCGTCACCCGGGTTGTGGCTCCCGGTGATCATCACCCCGCCGTCGGCGCCGAGGTGGTGGACCGCGAAGTAGAGCATCGGCGTCGGGCCGACGCCGACGTCGACGACGTCGACCCCGGCTTTGTTGAGCCCGGCGGTGAGCCCGGCGAAGAGGCGCGGGCTCGAGACGCGGCAGTCGCGACCGACGGCGATGCGCACGCGCTTGCCGGCGCCGATCTCGCGTCCGAAGGCCCTGCCGATGTCTTCGGCGATCGAGCCGCCGAGATCGCGATCGGCCACGCCGCGGATGTCGTACTCACGGAAGATGTGGGCAGGGAGGGCAGACGCCATGGGGCCCGTTTTGCCTCGGATCCGGCGCCTCCGCAAGGCTCGCGGGGCGCGTGACACGACGAGCGCCCTGTCGTAGGGTCGCTGCCCGTGGACGCGCCGCCGCCCCCCGTGAAGGCCGAGGCCGCCGAGGTGCGCCCGGCGGCGGCGGAGCCGAGCGGGGACTCGGGCGCGATCGGGGCGAAAATCGGCCCCTCCGACGGCCAGGCGGGGGCCACCGAGAGCCTCGTCACCTTCCCCAAGGGGCCGCCGTCGCACGCCTACGGGCCGAACGACTTCCGCCCCGCCACCCGGCGCGAGGTCGAGCTCTGCCGCCGCGCCGACCAGTTCGATTGGGTGTATTTTGCAGGGATCATCCTGCTCGACGTCGGCGCCGTCACCGCCGACACCCAGTTCTTCCGCTCGCGCGAGCAGCCCGGCGTCCGGCTCATGGGGCCGTCGCTCGCGGGCCTCGCGTGGGGCATGACCATCAGCGGCACCTACCTGTCGCTCCCGAAGTGCGACGCGCGGTGGGTGGAGCACGCCTCGCCCGAGGGGCAGTCGCGCTCGCGGTGGCCGCTCGCCATCACCCTCGCGGGGCTCGCGTCGGTCACGGCGCCGTTCTTCGCCCGCATCGAGCAGGGGCCGATCAAGGAGGAGTGGGCGGTCTGGGAGCGCACGATGACCGTCCTCCTGCCGATGGGCACCGCCATCGTCGGCGCGGCGCTCCCCTACGTGCTGCCGCCGCGGACGTACGCCGCCGCGCGTGAGCTCGAGAAGATCCGGCTCGACCTCGATCGCGACGCCGGGGGCGCGGGGCGCTTCAACGTCGGGTATCGCTTCGTGTTCTGAGCGGCGCGCGCGCCTCAGATCCCCCATCCGACCGAGAACAAGAGCCGCGGGACGTGCTCCGACATCGCCACGCGCGCTGGACGCACCGCCCACCCCTCGGAGCGCCGAACGAGCCCAGGCGTGATCGTCGACCAGGTGTGACCGAAGCCGGCGGTGAAGTAGAGACCGAACGGGAACGTGACCTGCGCGGCGCCGTCGACCGCGAGGCCG
>JAEUKG010001235.1 GCA_016794325.1 Myxococcales bacterium
ATCGCGCCGGCGCCGGTGACGCCGCGCCTCGACGTGCCGTCGCCGCTCGTCCCTCACGATCCCTTCGCGCCCACCGCGCCCGCGCACTTCGCGGTCCCCGACGCGCCCGCCCTCGCGCCGCCGATCGACAGCCCGTCGCCGCCGCCGGTGCTCACGCCCGAGCCGCTCCCCGCGCCGAGCGCGGCGCCGAGGAAGAAGGGGAGCGCCGCGCTCCCGGTCGCGCTCGGGGTGATGCTCGTGCTCGCCGGGGCGTCGGCGGGGGCCGCCGTGTACGTGAAGCTCCGCGGGTGGCCGGCGCCGATCGCGAGCCGCCTCGTCAGGCCTCCGGTCACCGCGGCCGCGACGACCGCGCCGACGACCACGGTGCTCGCGGCGTCGGCGCGCGCGACGAGCGCGGCGACGGTGGTGCCGGTGGCCGTGAGCACCGTCCCCGAGGTCGCGTCGAGCAAGCCCGCAGCGAGCGCCTCGGCCGCGGCGAGCGCCTCGGCGGTCGCGAGCGCGGCGGCGGCCGCGAGCGCTTCGGTCGCGCCGCCGGCGCCGAGCGCCTCGGTCGCGCCGATCGCGAGCGCGGCGGCGACCGCGAGCGCGGCGGCGCCGAGCGGCGACGTGCCGGCCGACAAGACGGAGCTGTCGACGGCGGGCGCGGTCCCGGGCCGGCGCGTGTTCGTCGACGACAAGGTCGTCGGTCAGACGCCGGGCACCTTCGTCATCCCCTGCGGCGCGCACGTGGTGAAGATCGGCTCGAGCGGCTATCCGCAGTCGCTCACGCTGCCGTGCGGCGGCCGCATCAGCGCGAAGTGACGGCGCCCGCGCCCGCGGGAGGTCTGGACGTCAGCGGCCGGCGTCGAGGAGCTCGGGCCCGCGGGCGAAGTTGCCGCTCGTGAAGGCCTCCCAGAACTTGTCGCCCCACTCGGCGCCGCCCTTGTCGGTGGGGTGGATGCCGTCACCCGCGCGCTGGAGCTTCATGTTGCTCGAGTCGAAGAACTTGCAGGGCGCGGCGTGGTCGCGGATGACGGCGACGATCCCGGTGTCGGGCTTCCACGTCGGCGGGCCGATCCAGTAGCACTCGCGCGGAGCGATCTTCTTCACGATGCCCTCGACGTTCTTGGCCATCGAGGCGGGGAAGGGGACGAACACGTCGTTGGCCCCGAGCGTGAGGACGACCACGTCGGGCCGGTGACGCTGGAGCAGATCGCGCAGGCGCGACTCGTGATCGTAGGTGACGATCGACGCGCTCACCTGCCAGTCGCGCACGAACTTGGCGCCCTCGGCCTTGAACTTCCCCTCGAGCGCCTTGGAGAGCGCGGCCGGGCCGCCGACCATCGAGTCGCCGCAGTGGAGGACGGTCTTTCCCTGGAGCGAGCGAGGGGGCGGCGCGGTGCCGGCGTCGGCGTCGGCGGGAGCGCCGGAGGCGGACGCGAGCGGCGCCGCCGACGGCGCCCCTGGGCCCGCGGCGCTCGCCGCGGAGACGGAGGGCGCCGTGGCCGCGGATCCCGAGGGCGCGGCGGCGACGGACGAGCTCGCCGCCGGCTTGACCGCGTCGCGAGCGGGGCTCGACGAGGGCTCGTGCTTGGAGCAAGCGACGCCGCCGGTCACGACACCGACGACCAAGAGGATCACGGCCCCCGAGGGCGACGAGCGGGGCGAGAAATGCAGGCGATTCACCGCCGCGCGTTATCCCACCCGGAAGGCACCCCGGTCAACACGACCGCCTCGGTCGCGTGCGCGCCCTAGACAATTCGTTGGCCAGCCAGCCAATTCCGCCGCGACCAAGCGCCACCCGAATGTTCCGCGGTGGTGCCAAGGCGCAGCCGAGGTGATGGGTGGTTCGCGTCGAGAGCAAGCGATGGCCAGGAGGGCGCGCGGAACGTACGTCCGTCCGTGAGCACGCCCGACACCGCCAGCGCGCCGCGATCGGCGCGAAACGCCCATCACCTCTCAGGGGGCGACGTCTGCGCAGCAGCGGAAGCCGGTCGAGTAGTCGTGGTACCAGAACGCGTGGGCGTCGGAGGTGTAGCCGCACCCGTCGCCATTGACGTGCGTGTCGAGGTAGTAGCCGCCGAGGAAGGTGCCCTCGCGGTCGTCGATCCACTCGTGCACGTTGCCCACCATGTCGTGGACGCCGTAGCCGTTGGTGCAGCCCTCGTGCTCGCCGGTCTTGGCGACGGTGCCGGGCACCTGGTTCAGCGCCGGATCGTTCATCCGGGCCCAGTTGTACTGGCCACGGGCCTCGCTATCTCCGCGGAGCCCATGGACAATCGAGAGCGGGGCGCGCCCGTGGTCGTTGCAGCGCTTCGGCTCGTCGGCGTCGCCGTAGCCGTACTTCTTGTTCTCGGGGCCACGGCACGCCTTCCGCCACTCGCTCGCCTTGCAGAGGCGCTTGCCCGAGCGCGAGCAGGCTTCTTCCGCCTGCTTCCCGCTGATGTACGCCTGGGGCAGGGCGCCGCGCTCGCTGATGGCGCGCACGACGTGCCCCTCGACGGTCGAGGTCGACGGGAACGGCTGCTCGCTGCCGTCGGCCATGATCTCGAGGAGGGACGCCTCGAAGCGGTCGACGCAGTAGAGGTCGTCGATGCTCGCCATGTCGGCCGGGCAGAGGCCGTTCTTCGGCAGGGGGCGGTCGCCCTCCGCGAGGAGCTGCTCGAGGGGGGTGTCGCCGCCGAGCGGAGCGCTGCCTGGCCGGTGCTCGGGCGATCCGCCCGCGCGCGCCAGGAAATCGCTGTGGGGCAAGCCGCCAGTGATGCGCCCGTGGACGGTCGACCGGTGAACGACCGGCGCCTGCGCCATGTGCGCCGAAATGCCCGGGGGATTCCCCTCCTTGGGCATGCCGATGCGAGCCTTGGCGCAGCCGGCGAGGCCGGCAAGCCCGAGCGCCATCAGGCTCAGGCCAGCGATCGAAGCGACGCCGGCGAACGCGGCGGCGCCAGCGATCGGGGTCGTCCTTCGGCGGGGAGTGGGGTGCAGCGTCAACGGGACCTCCAGCGGCGTGTCTCGAGGTGTCTTCCATCCCCCCGAACCGCAGGGGGCGTCGTCGACCTCGATTTTCTTTCGGGGGTCGGCGGCTCGTGCCATCCACTCGGGGTGGGGAGGCCAGGGTCGCCGGC
Source organism: Myxococcales bacterium (assembly GCA_016794325.1). Classification (GTDB taxonomy): domain Bacteria; phylum Myxococcota_A; class Polyangia; order Polyangiales; family Polyangiaceae; genus SXNL01. The sequence goes on from JAEUKG010001235.1 coordinate 3,105, forward strand.
AGTACAGAATCCGATAAGCGCTCGCCGCGTAGTCCGTTACGCGACCGTGAAGGGGATACACGGCGTCGCTTGTTCAGGGGAACCCCAAATCGACTCAGCCACTCAAAAAAGGTCGCACCTTCTCCTCCCCCGCAAGTCCGCGTAGTTGCTCAATTTGCGCAGTGATATCGATGAGTTCTTCGCTAAGAGCGCAGGTGTGACGTGAGGTCTCGCTAAGTGCTCGCTGGCCCTCGAGATTTTGACGGCGCGGCCGTTTCTCGAGGGGGGAATCGAGGCTCGGCGAGCGCGCTCGTCACGCACGCGGCGGCGGCGCCGCGACCGCGCGACACGTGGCGAGGACGCGGTCGAACATCGCTGCGGTGAGGCGCCCCGTGAAGGTGTTCTGCTGGCTGACGTGGAAGCTCCCGACCATCCGGAGGCCGCGCGGACCCTCGCCGAGATCCACCCTCGCGCCGTGCGCGAACTTCGGGCGAGGCCGCGGGACCGCGCCAAAGACGCGGGAAGCGTGGCCGAGGACGCTATCCCAAGCGATTTTTCCCAGCGCCAGCACGACCCGCGCGCGAACGAGGCTGATTTCTCGGTCGAGAAACGGCACGCACCGAGCGAGCTCGTCGGGCGCCGGGAGGTTCCCCGGCGGGGCGCACCGGAGTGCCGTGAGGATGTACACGCCGCGGAGCTCGAGGCCGTCGTCGACGCCGGTGCTCTCGGCTTGGCTGGCGAGGCCGGCACGATGGAGGGCGGAGTAGAGGAAGTCGCCCGAGCGGTCGCCGGTGAAGACCCGGCCGGTCCGGTTGGCGCCATGGGCGCCCGGCGCCAGGCCGACGATCAAGAGCCAGCCGTTCGGATCGCCGAAGCCCGGGATCGGGCGGCCCCAGTACGGGTCGGCCGCGTACGCGCGCCGTTTTTGCCGAGCGATTTCCTCGCGGTAGGTCACCAGGCGGGGGCAGGCCCGGCACGTCGTGATGGCGGTGTGGAGCTTCGTGAGCATGCTAACGATTCATCCGTGCTCCACAGAGTCTACTTCGCGCCGGGGATGTTCGGCTTCGGTCGCCTCGGGTCCTACGACTACTTCACGCACCTCGAGGAAGCGCTGTCGGCGGAGCTCGAGCGCGAGGGCGACGAGATGCGGAGCTACGTCGTCGACGTGCCGCCGACCGCCTCCATCCGCAAGCGCGCGGCTCGCTTGGCGAACTTGGTGAAGGAGACGGCGACCGACGGCTCGAGCCTCATCCACCTCGTCGGGCACTCCACGGGTGGCCTCGACGCCCGGCTCGTCGCGTCGCCGACCGCGCACCTCCCAGGCACGGCGCGCCGGGAGCACGTCTGGCTCGACCGATTGGTCAGCGTCACGACGCTCAACACGCCACACTATGGCACACCGCTCGCGAGCTTCTTCACGACCGTGAGCGGGCAGCGGATGCTCTACGCGCTGTCCGCGCTCACCTACATCGGCCTGTCGATGGGGGCGCCGCCGCTCGCCGCCGCGAGCGCGTTGGTGGTGGCGTTCGGTCGCGTCGACCACGCGCTCGGGATGGAGCTCAAGGTGCTCGACCGCGCGACCGACAGCCTCCTCAAGGTGCTGGAGCCCGCCCGCTCGTCGGAGGTCCGGGGGTTCCTCGACGCCATCAAGCAAGACCAGGGGGCGATGGTCCAGCTCATGCCGGAGGCGATGGACCTCTTCCAGGCGGGGGTCGAGGACCGGCCCGGGCTGCGCTACCAGTCGGTCGTCTCGAGCGCGCCCCCGCCGTCGGCGCTCGGCCTGGCGCGCTCGGTGGTGCGGCCGTGGACGGGGATCAGCCGGACGGTCTTCACCACCCTCTATGGCCTCACGTCCCGGTACGACGAGCGCTACCCCTGCGCCGCGCCCGACGCCGGCGAAGACGCGGAGCGCGCGCTCGTGCAGGCGTTCGGGCGGTCGCTCGGCGTGCGCGCCAACGACGGGGTCGTGCCCACTCGATCGCAGATCTGGGGCGACGTGGTGTGGGCCGGGCACGCCGATCACCTCGACGTCCTCGGGCACTTCCTCGACGACGCGCCGCGCGAGAAGGGCGCGGAGGCCGCGCACGTCGACTGGCTGTCGAGCGGCGCCGGCTTCGGCCGCGCCCAGTTCGGTGAGCTCACCCGCGCGGTCGCCGCGGGGATGCTCGCCGCGAGCCGCGCGCGCACGTAGCGCTTCGCTTCAGCGGCGCGCGGTGGCTTCGTCGTAGACGTCGTCGTAGCCCCGCCGCATCGCCTCGAGCGAGAAGCGCGACTCCACCAGCGCGCGCGCGGCGGCGCCGCGACGCGCCACCTCCCCCGGAGCCGCGGCGGCCTCTCGCATGACGGCGGCGAGGGCGGCGACCGACGCCTCCGCCGCGAGCCAGCCGGTGGCGGGCGACACGAACTCCGGGATCCCCCCCACCGGCACCGCGATCGCGGGCCGACCGAGCGCCATGCCCTCGAGGAGCGCGAGGCCGAGGCCCTCCTTGCGCGAGGCCGAGAGCACCGCGTGGCACTGGGCGACGACGCGATCGACGTCGGTGACGTACCCCAAGAACTCGACGCGCTCGCGCAGCCCTAGCTCCGACGTCAGGCGCTCGATCGCGGAGCGCTCCGGCCCGTCGCCGACGATCGACAGGTCCGCGCCCGGCGTCTCCGCGAGCGCTCGCAGCGCCACGTCGACGCCCTTGCGCGGCTCGAGCCGCCCGACGAGCGCGAACCGGGGCCGCGCGGTCGCCGGGGGCATCGGCGCGGGCCTCCGCGCGGCCACGTCGATTCCGTTGTAGACTACACGAATCGCGCCGGCCGCGAACGGCGCCCGCGCCCTCGCGACCCTCGCCACGTGCTCGCTGATGCACACCACGCGCTCGGCGCGGGCGAGCGACCACCGCGAGAACGGCCACGCGGTGGCGTCGTCGTAGACGCGGGTGGAGTGCTCCGTGCGCACGAGGGGGACGCCGGCCGCCTGCGCCGCGCGCGTGCCGAGCACCTGCGACGCGTGGGTGTGGACGTGGACGGCGCTCGCGCCGGTCGCGCGCACGAGCCCCGCGAGCCCGCGCACCGCCCCCCGGCCGAGCGATCGCACCACGAACGACAGCGGATCTTCGCGGGCGGGGCCCCGGTCGAAGAGGGTGACGCCGCTGTCGGCGAAGAAGGCGGTGAGCCGGGGACTCGCCGAGTAGAGCGCGATCGCGTGCGCGTAGCGGCCGGCGTCGCCGCGCGCGAGGTCGACGAGCATGCGCTCGGCGCCGCCGACCTCCCCCGCCGACACGACGTGCAGGACGAGCTTCACGCGGCGCCCCGCTCCATGCGCGCGATCTTGCGCTCGAAGGTCACCCACAGCGCCATCGCCACCACCATCTGCATGCACGAGGTCGACAGCGCGATGCCGGGCAGGCCGAGCGCGCGGAGCAGGACGACGTTGAACACCATGTTCGACACCGCGTTGAGGATGCCCATCGGGATCATGATGGGGCTGTTCTTGATGGCGATGTGCGCGCGCACCGTCACGAGGAGGACGCC
>JAEUKG010001248.1 GCA_016794325.1 Myxococcales bacterium
CGGCGGCACCGGCTCGAGGGTGACGGGGTCGACGGGGTCGACGCGGGCCCACGGAGGCTCGGCGTAGACGCCGTGGCGCGCGCTGCCGCGGGCGGTGGTCTCGTAGAACTGGCTCGACAGCTCCGTCATCCCGTACTCGCAGACGACGTCCCGCTCTTCGATGCAGAATACACGGGATATCTCGGCCCGGAGCTCGGCGGCGGGGACCTCGCGCGAGCGCCCCTTGAAGCCGCCCGTCTGCATCACGCGGCTGCCCGGCGGGAGCCGGAACGTCACCTCGTCCATGCCCTCGAGGAGGTGCACGAGGGCGAAGCTCGTGGCGAGGAGGAGCACCGAGCCCCGCTCTTCGACCAAGAGCCGCGCGACGCGCTCGTCGAGGCCGATCATGTCGATGACTCCGCCGCCGAGGAAGAAGCTCCCCTCGACGTCGCCGGCCGAGCCGAAGCGCCGCGCGAGCTCGGCCATCATGTGCCCGAGCGACGAGTCGGGCGCCTCGGACGGCGGCGGCGCGAGCGCGAGCACCGTGAGCGGCGACGGCATGCCCTCGACGAGCGCCCACCGCGCGAACGCGGCGGCGGCGGCGTCGTAGGTCGCCGTCGTCCGCATCGCGTGGGCGCCTCGCGAGTCTTGGGTCGTGCCGCTCGTCCGGAACGTGGCGACGGCGTCGGCGGCGCCGAACGCGAAGACGCTCGCCATCTTGAAGACGTCGGTGGGCACGGCCGGCGCCTCGGCGACCGCGCGGATCGCGGCCGCGTCCACGCCGCGGGCGGCGCAGAGGCGCGCGTAGGTGGGGACGCGCTCGGCCTGGAAGCGCGCGATGTCGCACCCGAGGGCGTCGAACGGCTCGGGCATGGGGGCGCCGGCCTCGAACGCCCGGACGAAGGCGCGGGCGCGCTCGTGCAGGCGGTCGCTCGTGGCTCGCGCGCGGTCGTTCACGCCCCCACCCTACGTCTCGGGCGCGCGATTTTCGAGCGGTTTCGGCGCGCGCCGCGCCGTCAGAAGCCCTTGCGCGCGAGGCCGAACGCGACGTTGCGGTAGAAGCGCTTGTGGTCGAAGCCGGTGCGCTTGTTCGGGCCGTCGTCGCCGGGCTGGCCGACCTCGTCGAGGTGATCGGCGGGGATGCAGCCCTGGAACTCGCCCCACTTCGCGCTCTCGACGGTGACCATGCCGTCGTTGGGTCGGATGTCGGTGCCGTGGGCGACGATGGGCGCGCCGGCGGCGAGGGTCGCGTCCATGACGTCGCGGCGGCTGCGGTAGTTCAGGAGCTTGTCGTCGCAGGCGCCGAAGTCCTTCCAGTTCGGCACGCCCATCACGTTGCTCACGCCCGCCCACGACTGGTAGTAGACGCGCCCGTCGTCGGGGTGGGCGCGGTTGAACTCCGGCGCGTTCTTCTCGGCGATCGACGCGAGCGCGTCGCGCAGGTGCGTCTGGCTCGCGAGCTCGTCGGTGGTGAACGACTTCGCCCAGCACTTGGCGAGCGAGTTGACCGCGTCGTCGGCGCTGCCGGGCATCACCTTGAGGAGCACGTCGGCGATCGCCGAGCCGCGGTGCGGCGTGGAGATGGTGGTGAGCGACGCGACCTTGCCGCCGAAGCCGAGCTCGCTGATCAAGATGCGCGAGTCGATCCCGCCCATCGAGTGTGCGATGAGGTTGACCTTGCTCGGATCGCAGCCGCGCACGGCCTTGCACTCCTCGCGCGCGGCCTCGACGTGTTTGCCGAGCTCGCGGGCGCGCACGAGCGACGAGTCGTAGGGGGGGACCGCGGCCACGTGGACGACCGGGTGCCCGTCGGCGAGGAGCGCCTCACGCACGCCGTTGTAGCCCCAGCGGTTCGTCGGCGAGCCGTCGAAGCCATGCGCGAGGACGACCGCATGCTTGAGCTTGGGACCCGAGGGGTTCGGCCCGAGGGGCGGCGCGGCCGTGAGCGCCTCGTCCGAGGTCTCGTCGTCGGCTTGCTCGGCGGCGCAGCCCGGGATGACCGCAGCGGCGACGATGGACACGAAGGCGAAACCGGCGAGGGAGCTGAGGTGGCGCATGTCCGGTAATGTGTGCAACCGCCGTACCTCGGGTGCAACCATGGATTTCCTTAGATTTTTCGGGCCCTCGGGCCGCGTTCGGGTGAGGTGAGCGATCCACGACCCAGGGGCTCTCGCCTGCGCACGACCCGTTCCATGCCCCCGCTCCCGCGGTCTCAGGTCGTGGCGGCGACGTCGGCCAAGGCCTCGGTGAAGCCGGTCAGGAGCTCGCGGTCGACCGTGAGGGCCGGCGTGAGCGTGAGCACCTCGCCGCGCCGACCCCCGGTGAGCACGATGTACCCGCGCGCGAGCATGCCGCGAGCGACGGCGAGCGCGCGGGCTCCAGTGCCGAGATCGACTCCGAGCATGAGCCCGCAGCCGCCGACCGAGAGATCGGCGAGGCGTAGGGCCATCCGAAGCGCGCCGCCGACCTCCACCGCTCGGCCGGCGAGGCCGTGCGCCGACACGAGGTCCAGCGTCGCCACGGCAGCCGCGCACGCCGGGGGCGCGCCGAAGTGCGTGCCGGTGTGGATCGTCGTGCCCCCGTGCTCCCCCCACGCCGCCATCACCGACGCTCGGCCCACGCACGCGCTCACCGGGAAGCCGGCGCCGAGGCCCTTGCCGAGGCACACGACGTCGGGGACGCACTCGGCGAGCGAGGCGAACATCGCACCCGAACGACCTATCCCGGTCCACACTTCGTCGGCGACGAGGAGCGCCCCGTGCTCGGTGGCGAGCGCCCGCAGCCCCGCGAGGAAGCCCGGCGGCGGGACGACGCAGCCGCCGCGCCCGAGCACCGGCTCGACCACGATCGCGCCGACGTCGCCACCGGCGAGGTGCGCGCGGACCGCGCTCAGGCTGGCGTCGAGATCGGGCTCGGCGGCGGGGTACGGGGCGAAGCGCGCGTGCGAGCCGAGCTGCGCGGCGAACGGCGCCCGAAACCCGGGCGCGAGCCCGCAGATGGCGAGCGGGCCGTACGAGAGCCCGTGGTAGGCGCCCTCGAAGGCGACGACGCCCGCCTTGCCCGTCGCGAGCACCGCCGTCTTGAGCGCCGCCGTGAGGGCGTCGGCGCCGCTCGACCCGAGGAGCACCCGCGCCCCCGGCTCGGGGAAGAGCGCGGCGATGCGCTCCACCGCGTCCACCTTGACCTCGCTCGCGTAGACGTCGCCGAGCGAGAGCGGGAGGAGATCGATCTCCTCTTTGACTCGCGCGCACACGGGCTCGGGCGCGTGACCGAGGATGCACGCGCCGAAGCCCGCGGTCATGTCGACGAAGACGTTGCCGTCGGCGTCCTCGACGAAGTCGCCGTAGGCGCGGGCGTAGGCGATCGGCGCTTGGTCCGCGCCCGAGGCCTCGGCGCGCGCGGCGCGCCGAGCGTCGAAGGCGGGGCACTCCACCGCGCCGAGGCGCGCCGCGATCTCGCGCGAGCGAGGGCCCGGAGGCGGGACGACGACGCTCGGCCCGCGGAGGTGCGGGTGCGCGGTCACGAGCTCATGCGGCCGGCTCACGCGAGCAGGGCCTCACGAGATGACGCGGTTGCGCCCGCTCCTCTTCGCCTCGTAGAGCTTCTCGTCGGCGGCCTTGATGAGGTCGAGGCTCGTCTTGTGGGAGTCGGCGAGCATGGCCACGCCCATCGAGATCGTGACGGGGATGTTCTCGTTCTGGAAGATGAAGCGCGACTGCTCCACCTTCTCGCGCAAGCCTTCGGCGAGCGCGCGCGCGCCCTCGAGGTTGGTCTCGGGCAAGAGGAGGGCGAACTCCTCGCCGCCGTAGCGGGCGAAGACCTCGTCGCGTCGGATGCGGGCCTGGACGATGCGCGCGAGCTCCTTGAGGACGTGATCGCCCGCGAGGTGACCGTGGAAATCGTTGATCTTCTTGAAGTGATCGATGTCGAACATGATGAAGGAGAGATCGCGCACGTGGCGACGCGCGCGGATGATCTCCTTGTCGAGCGATTCGAGCAGGTAGCGCTTCACGTGAGCGCCGGTGAGACCATCGATGATGGTCATCTTGTAGATTTCTTCGTGGTACTGGGCCTCGACGTCCTGACCGGAGAGGTACTTGAAGATCGTGGGGCCGACCTTCACCCGGTCGCCGTTGGTGAGGCCGAGCTCCCGCCGGATCTGCTCGTCGTTGACGTACGTCCCGTTCGTGGAGTTGTCGTCGACGACCCACCACGAGTTGCCGCGCAGCTCGATGTGCGCGTGGCGGCGGGAGACGCTGTCGCCCTCGAGGACGATCTGGTTCTCGGCTCCGCGGCCGATGCCGATGCGCGAGGCGCCGGGCGTCGAGTCGAGGACGAAGCGCTTGCCGAGGAGAGTGGGCTCCTTCGTGTAGATCACGACCAGGCAGTCACCTCCGGCCGCCCCCGGCTCTTCGGCCACGGGCTTCTGCACGATGGTGGTGACGCGTGTCTTCTCGTCCTGTTCGTTCACGCCCAACGAATACGAACGCGCCGCGGGAATGGACCGCAGAGCGCCCTCCTCATTCGATCAAGGCTATTGCGAGCGCCGGGGCACGGTCAAGGCAGCCAGTGTAGCCAAGACTCGCACCACCTCGGCATCCAACGACAGCGGAGTGCGCAGAACCCACGAGCTCCCGGCGCCGATCGCGGCGAGCGCACCATGGAGGGAAAGCGCGCACTTCTCGGTCGTGATCCACGCGTCGACGCGGTGCTCGCGACCTCTGGCGGAAAGGGTCCGCTCGGTCCGACGCGAGCGCGGCCCGTGATCCGGCGCGCGGACCACGACCACGGGCGCGAGGCCGAGCCGCGCGCAGTGGCGCGCGACGCGCTCGGGGCGCGCGAGCGCGGTGACGAGGCCGACCCGCGCTCCGTCGAGGGCCCGCGCGTCGCGGCGGACGCCGTCGCGCCACAGCTCCGGCGGCTCGTAGGTCGCGCGGTGGGCCGCTCGCCCACCAGCGAGCCGCGGCGCCGGCGCG
>JAEUKG010001253.1 GCA_016794325.1 Myxococcales bacterium
GCGCGCGACCCCGAGGACGAGCGCGTGGTGCGCGTGCGCGTCACCCCCGCCGGCCGGCGCCTCCGCGACCGGGCCCGCTCCGTGCCCGGTGCCATTCTGTGCCGAACGGGATATGACCCGGCGTCTCCGTCGTCGCTCGCCGACCTCGGGCGGCTCCGCGAGGCGCTGTCGGCGCTCGCCGACGCGGTGGAGGAGCCGGCGGATGCCGCGGGCTGACGTCCGCGCCGCCGCGTTCGCGCTCGCGCTGGTCGCGGCGGTGGGGTGCGGCGCCGGCGCGTCGCCGCCGCCCACCTCGGCGGCGCCCGCCTCGCCGGCCGCGGCCGCGAGCCACGCGGCGCCGAGCCACCCGGCCGCGCTCGAGATCACGGTCGCGTACCGGGAGGCGGCGAGCGTGTTCGAGATCGTCGACAACGCGTCGGCCTGGTATCCCGACAAGAATGACGCCGAATACCGCGAGCACGCGGTGGCGGCGCTCGGCTTCGGTCGGCCGGAGCAGGAGCTCCTCGATCGGTGGATCGAGCTGCGGCGCCGGACGTCGCCGCCGGCGGCGGAGACCGGCGGGCCGCTCCTCGGCCGCGACAAACCTCGCGACGCGCTCGCGGCCTGCTTCCACGCCGAGGCCGACGTCGCCGCCGCGCTCGCGCGGGTGGAGGCGGCGTTCGGTCGAGACGCCGCCGCGGCCGCGCGCGCGGTGCTCGAGGGGCTCTCGCCGAAGCTCCGGCCCGTCCTCGCCGAGGGGCGCGACCTCGCGCCCATCGCGGCGGCGCTCGAGGCGGAGCTCCGCCAGCCCCACGTCGCCGCGTTCGCGCGGCGGATGGCGCGGTTCTACGGCGCGCCCGAGGTCCCGCGCGTCACCGTGGTCTTCGTCTGGTGGCCGCCGGTCGAGTCGATGACGGCGAGCCTCGCGGGCGACACCCTGCTCATGCGCTACCACCCGCACAAACACGGCGAGGAGGCGCGGCGCGACGTGGACGTGGTGATCCACGAGCTCGCGCACCTCGCGTCCCGCCGCCAGCCGGAGGCCCAGAAGGCGGCGCTGTCGGCGGCGTTTTCGGCCCGATGCGACGCCGCGTCCAAGCTCGCTCCCGCGCGCGTGCTCGAGGAGCCGCTCGCGGTGATCCACCAGAAGATGTTCCTCGCGGAGACCGCGCCCGCGCGCTTCGACCGGTCGCGATCGTGGTACGGCGACCCCTGGGTCAGCGCGATGGCGAAGCTCTCGTTCGACGCCGCCGCCCGCGCGCACGCGGACGGCCGCGTCCTCGACGAGGCTCTCGTCAAGGCCGCGGCCAAGGCGTGCCACGAGCTCGCGGGGGCCGGGCGCGCGCTCGCGCGCTGACGCCGGCCCCGCCCGCGCCGGTCAGCTCACGTAGGAGCGGGCCTTCTTGCGGGCCTGGAAGCGGCGCCGGCTGGTCGCGTCGCGCGCGATGCCGGGCACCTCGGGGGCGGGGCGCTCGCGCGCCGGAGCGGGCGCGTCCACGGCCAGCGCGCGCACCGGCGCGGCCATCGCCACGTCGCCGCCTGCGAGCGAGGCCACGGGGAGCCGCCGCGCGAGGAGGCGCTCGATCTGCGCGAGCAGGGGGCGCTCCTCGTGATCGCAGAACGAGATCGCCGAGCCCTCGGCTCCGGCGCGCCCGGTCCGCCCGATGCGGTGGACGTACGACTCCGGCGTCTCCGGGAGCTCGTAGTTGATGACGTGCGAGACGCCGTCGACGTCGATGCCGCGGGAGGCGACGTCGGTGGCGACGAGCACGCGGGCCCGCCCGCTCTTGAAGTCGCCGAGGGCGCGCTCGCGAGCGTTCTGCGACTTGTTGCCGTGGATGGCCGCGGCCTCGACGCCCGCCCGCGCGAGCTGCTCGGTGACGCGGTTGGCGCCGCGCTTGGTCCGCGTGAAGACGATGGCGCGCACGACGTCGGGCGACGAGAGCACCGACACCAACGCGCGCCGCTTCTCGTCCCGCGACACGTGCATCACGCTCTGCGACACGGTGGTGGCGGCGGTCTGCTTCGGCGTCACCGAGACGCGCGCGGGATCGACGAGCATCGCGTTCGCGAGGCCGGCGACCTCCGCCGGCATCGTCGCCGAGAAGAGGAGGGTCTGCCGCTTCTTCGGCACCGCGGCGCAGATGGCGCGCACGTCGCGGATGAAGCCCATGTCCAACATGCGGTCGGCCTCGTCGAGCACGAGCTGGGTCACGCCGTCGAGCCGCACGAGCCGCTGATCCATGAGGTCGAGCAGGCGCCCGGGCGTCGCGACGAGCACGTCGGGGTGGCGCGCGAGCGCGATCTCCTGGCGGTGCTGGTTGACGCCGCCGAAGATGACGGTGTGGGTGACGCCGAGGTGCCGGCCGTAGGCCGCGACGCGCTCGTCGATCTGGGCGGCGAGCTCGCGGGTGGGGGTGAGGACGAGCAAGCGGATGTGCTTGCCGGCGCGGGGAGCGGCGGCGAGCCGCTGCAAGAGCGGGAGCACGAAGGCCGCGGTCTTGCCGGTGCCGGTCTGGGCGCAGCCGAGGACGTCGCGGCCCGCGAGCACGTGGGGGATGGTCGCCGACTGGATCGGCGTCGGCTGGGTGTACCCCTCGTCGGCGACGGCGCGGACGAGGTGCGGCGCGAGGCCGAGGAGGGCGAAGGGGTTTTCGGACGGCTGGAGGTGCGCCGAGGCCTCGGGCGCGGCGATGGCGCGCGCGGAGGAGGATGCGTAGGAGGTCAAACTGGTTTCGTTTCGTGTGCGGCAACCCCGCGTAGGGGCTTGGTTTTTCTTCACGGAGGGCCCGCCGCGGGGCCCCCGGTGTCAGGCGACGCACTCGCGTCGCGCGTCACGGTTCAATCGGTCGATCGCTCGGACGCGACCATCTCGATCACATCGTGAACGAGTGGAACGTAGCGCACGTTCCCGCCGCGCGCAACGTCCCCCCTCCTTTCACCGTCTTTCGTTCGCGTCCGCGCGTCAGCGGCTCGATTGCGCCGCGAGGACGAAGCGCAACACGAGCTCGCTCTGCTTCGCGTCGAGCTTCGCCTTCTCGCCCATCTCCTTCACGATCTCGGGCCACTTGGCGGCGGCGACGGCGTTGACGTCGGGGTGCTCGTGGCAGGCGTTGCACTTCGAGGCGAAGAGGGCGCGGCCTTCGCCGAGCGACGCCTCGGTCGCGTCCGGCCACTTCTTCGCGGCCACCGACGCCGCCTCGCCGGTGACGGGAGGCGGCACCGCACCTCCTTTGGGATAGCCGCAGGCGGCGGCCGCGGCGAGGGTGGGGACGAGGGCCCAGAGGAGCGTCGTTCGCATCCCGCGCACTAAACCACGGTTCGCCGCGCCGTCGTAGGGTCGCGTCGCTCAGCCGCGGCGCGCCCGCCGCCGCAGGAGGAGCCACGGCACGAGCGCGAGGAGCGCGAAGGCCGCGCCCGCGCCCTTCCCCGGGCTCGCCGAGCAGCCAGAATTCGTGACGGTGGATCCCCAGCGGGGCCGCGCGTCTTCCTCTCCGTCGTCTTCGTCTCCGCCGGAGGACGTCGACGCGTCACGGCCTGGTTTGGGCGGCGTGGTCCCGGTCGGAGGCTCCCCGGCGTCCTCTCCTTCGCTGGCGCCGGCGTCGGGTTTCGGCGGCGGGCTCGCGTCCGGCGGCGTCGCGCCGCCGTCGCTCGTGCCGGCGTCGGCGCCGCCCTCGGCCGTCGCGCCGCCGTCGCCGGCGCCGGCGTCCGTCGCCCCGCCCTCGGCGCCGCCGTCGCTCGCCCCCGCGTCGCCGGTCTCGTACCCGCCGTTCTTGTCGACCACGGAGTCGATCCAGCTCGCGACGAGATCGACGCGCGCGAGCACCTCGGTGCCGCCGCCCGCGCCCGAGTTCACCGCCACCACGACGTGTCGGCCCGGCGCGTTGAGGAAGTCCGGGCCGCCGGAGTCGCCGGGTTGGATGACCTCGGTGGCGACGTACGCGAACCGGTAGCCGTAGCCGTCGCCGGCCACGACGCGGAGCGGCGCCGACGCGAAGAGGGAGGTGTTCGAGAGGCGGCCGTTGTCGATGCGCCCGACGTTGATCAAGCTCGCGTTCGCGGCGAGCGGGGCGCGCGCGATCGTCGGGTAGGCGCCGAGCCGGATCGGCGTCGGGAGCACGACGAGCCCGACGTCGTGCTGGTTCGGGTTCACCGTGCCGCCGTTGTCCTTGTAGTCGAACGTGAGGCCGCTCACCGACCGCACCTTCTGGCGGCCGGCGTAGGGGGTCGTGATGATCCAGCCGCTCCCGCCCACGATGCAGTGGCCGGCGGTGAGGACGACGCGCGGCGCGATGACCGCGCCCGAGCACGCCCCCGAGACGACGCCGCCGCGCTCGATGTCGACGAGCGCAGCCTCCTCGTAGGCGCGCGCCTCGCTGCCGCCGATGATCGCCTGCGAGGACGCCTCGCCGTCGCCGCTCTGGGTCGCGCACGCGACCGCCGCCATCACCGTCAGCACACATCCCGCACCGAGGAGGACCTTGGCCTTCATGGGAGCACCCCGTTGCAAGGCTCGGGCTCACCCGCGGGGGTGGCGCGCGGTGGTGATTTTCCGCCCCCGCGGTCGCGGTGGATGGTCGGGGCGCACTCGTCGGGTGGAGGCGGAACCGCGTGCGGCGAGGCGCCCGGATCTCCGCCGAATCACGTGCGGCCGGCGCCCCGCACGCCTGGTATCCTCCACGCGTGGACCGCATCGATCCGCAGGCAGCCACGCTGCTCGAGAGCGAGTCGAGCGGTCCGCCGGCGACCGAGAGCTCTCGGGATCTCGGCGCCACGCGCGCCGTGCTCTCCGGCCGCTACGAGATCCTCGCGCTCCTCGGGGCGGGGGGGATGGGTGCAGTCTACAAGGCTCACGACGCTCACCTCGACGAGATCGTGGCGCTGAAGCTCCTCCGGCGGGACCTCGCGGAGGTGCCGGGGATGCTCGAGCGCTTCCGCCAGGAGGTCCGGCTCGCGCGCCGGGTGACGAGCCCCCACGTCGCGCGGACGTTCGACATCGGGCAGCACGACCACGACCACTTCCTCACGATGGAGCTCGTCGACGGCGAGTCGCTGGCGTCGCTCGTCTCGCGGACGGGGCCGCTCCCCGAAGCCGAGGTGCTCCGCATCGCCACCGCGGTCGCGCGCGGGCTCGCGGCCGCGCACGCGGCGGGGGTGGTCCACCGCGATCTGAAGCCGGAGAACGTCCTCCTCGGCGGCGGCGGCGCGGTGAAGGTCACCGACTTCGGCATCGCCAAGGCGCGGGGCCTCACCTCGGCGGGCGAGGGGCCGATCGGCACTCCGGCGTACATGGCGCCGGAGCAGGTGACCGCCGACGAGCGGGTGGACGAGCGCGCCGACGTCTACGCGTTCGGCGCCGTCCTCTACGAGATGCTCACCGGCGAGCCCGCGTGGAGCGGGGCGACGACGCTCGCCGTCGCCGCCGCGCGGCTGGTCCGCCCTCCGCCCGACCCTCGCGCGCGTCGCCCGGGCGCGTCGCCGGCGCTCGCGGAGCTCGCGCTCGCGTGCCTCGCGCGGAGCCCGGACGCGCGGCCCAAGAACCTCCTCGAGGAGCTGGAGCGCGTCGTCGTCGAGCCGCGCCGCGCGCCGTCGATCGACCCGGGGGCGGACGTCGGGCTCCGCGGTCCGGTGGTCAAGCGCGTGGCCGTCGCCCCGCTCGTGAACGAGGGCGACCCCGCCGACGCCCACGTCGCCGGCGGCCTCACCGAGGAGATCGCCGACGGCCTCGCGATGTCGCGCGGCCTGCGCGTCCTCTCGGGTCTCGCCCCTGGCGCGCGCGACGTCGTCGCCTCGGGAGCGAGCCTCGGCGCGCACGTGGTCGTCGGCGGTCGCGTGCGCCGCACCGGCGATCGCGTCCGTCTGAGCCTCCGGGCGGTGAGCGTGGCCGACGGCGTCCTCGTGTGGGCCCAGCGCTTCGAGCGCCCGATCGCGGAGCTCTTCGACCTCGTCGAGTCGGTCGTCGCCGCGCTCGCGGAGGCCCTCGACGTCGAGGCCCGCGCGCTCCCGCGCGCCCCCGTCGACCCCGCGATCCTGGATCTCGTCCTGCGCGCGCGGCAGGCGTACGCAGCGTACGGGCACCGGGGGATCTCCGAGGCGCGCGCCCTCCTCGCGCGCGCGGTCGCGCTCGCGCCCGACGAGCCGCTCGTGCTCGCGACCAAAGCCGGGGTCCTCCTGCGCCGGCTGAGCGTCGGCGGCTCGGATCCCGGCGATTTCGCGGAGGCGATCCGGGCGGCGGAGCGCGCCGCGGCCCTCGCGCCGCACCTGTGCGAGGCGCAGCTCGGCCTCGCGTTCGCGAACATGCACCGCGCCCGCCCGGTCGAGATGGCCGCGAGCGCACGGCGCGCGCTCGCGGCGTCGCCGTCGAGCGCCGAGGCCCGGCTCCTCGTCGGCCGCATCCACCTCGACGCGATGCGCTTCCAGGAGGGGATCGATCAGCTCCGCGTCGCGCTCGACATCGACCCGAGGCTGATGATCGCGCGCATCGACCTCGTCCGCGCCTACGCGCTGTCGGGCGACTGGGAGCGCGCGCGCGAGATCGCCACCTCGACCGAAGACGACACCTGGGGCTACTGGGTGAGCGTCGTGCGCATCTTCGGGGTGTGGCGT
>JAEUKG010001281.1 GCA_016794325.1 Myxococcales bacterium
GGCGCCGGCCTCGTCGCGGAGGCGGGCGGGCGCTCCTACCGGCTCGGGGCGCCGGGGTGGGCCGCCGAGGGCGAAGACGCGGGGGGCGCCGACGTCGTCTTCTCGAAGGACGGCCGCGTCCTCGCCGCCCTCACCACCCGCGAGGAGCTCCGCGCCGACGCCGCCCGCGAGGTCCGCGAGCTCGAGCAGGCCGGCTTCGAGACGTGGGTCCTGTCGGGCGACTCCGCCGATCGCGCCCGCTCGGTCGCCGCCGAGTGCGGCATCGACCCCACGCGGGCGGTGGGCGCGGAGACGCCGGAGGGCAAGCGCGCGTGGCTTTCGGCGCGCGACCACGGCGACTGCCTCTTCGTCGGCGACGGCATCAACGACAGCCTCGTCGCCGAGTCGGCGACGTGCTCGGGCACGCCCGCCATCGACCGGCCGTTCATGGCGGCGCGCTCCGACTTCTACTTCGTGACGCCCGGGCTCCGCCCGGTGCGCCTCGCGCTCGCGGTGGCCGAGCGCCTCGGCAAGACCACCCGGCTCACCTTCGGCATCGCCGTCGCCTACAACGTCGTCACCGTCGCGCTCTCGTACGCCGGTGTCATGTCGCCGCTCGTCTGCGCGATCGTGATGCCGCTCTCGTCGCTCACCACCGTGCTCGCGGTCACCGCGAGCCTCTCCAACCGGAGCCGCACGTGGACATCCTGATCATGCAGGTGTTCGTGAGCCTCTTCCTCGCCGCTGGCGGGGTGGGGCTCTACCTCTTCACCTGCCGCGCACGAACGTTCGATCACAGCGATCGACTCGCCCTCCTCCCCATCGAGGAGGAGAAAACCCCCGCAAAACAGGAGGAATCATGACCGCGCTCGAAGAGTCCGGCGGACGGACCGTCGAGATCACCTACAACGACTCCGTCGTACGGAAGTTCGTGCTCGCCACCGTGCTCTGGGGGGTGGTCGGGATGTTGGTCGGCGTGATCGTCGCCCTTCAGCTCGCCTGGTGGCCCGCCAACGTCCACTCCATGTTGAGCTTCGGCCGGCTCCGGCCGCTGCACACGAACGCCGTCATCTTCGCGTTCGTCGGCAACATGGTGTTCGCCGGGATCTACCACTCGTCGCAGCGCCTCCTGAAGGCGCGGATGGCGAGCGACCTCCTCTCCAACATCCACTTCTGGGGCTGGCAGCTCATCATCGTGTCCGCTGCCCTCACGCTCCCGATGGGCTTCTCGGCCGGCAAGGAGTACGCCGAGCTCGAGTGGCCGATCGACATCGCGATCGCGCTCGTGTGGGTCGTCTTCGCGCTCAACTTCTTCTGGACGCTGGCCAAGCGCCGCGAGAAGCACCTCTACGTCGCCATCTGGTTCTACATCGCCAGCATCGTGACGGTCGCGATCCTGCACATCGTCAACAGCATCGCGATCCCGGTCTTCGCGCTCAAGAGCTACTCGGTGTACGGCGGCGCGCAAGACGCGCTCGTGCAGTGGTGGTACGGCCACAACGCGGTCGCGTTCTTCCTCACGACCCCGGTCCTCGGCATCATGTACTACTACGTGCCGAAGGCCATCGACCGGCCGGTGTACTCGTACCGGCTCTCGATCGTGCACTTCTGGGCCCTGATCTTCCTCTACATCTGGGCCGGCCCGCACCACCTCCTCAACACCGCGCTCCCCGACTGGGCGCAGACGCTGGGCATGATCTTCAGCGTCATGCTCTGGGCCCCGAGCTGGGGCGGAATGGTCAACGGCCTGCTCACGATGCGCGGCGCGTGGGACAAAGTGCGCACCGACCCGGTGCTCAAGTTCTTCGGCGCCGGCATCACCTTCTACGGCATGGCGACGTTCGAGGGGCCGCTCCTCTCGGTCAAGAGCGTGAGCGGCCTCGCTCACTATACGGACTGGATCATCGGTCACGTCCACTCCGGCGCGCTCGGGTGGAACGGCTTCATGGCGGCTGGCATGATCTACTGGCTCCTGCCGCGCCTCTGGGGTCGCAAGCTCCACTCCGAGAAGCTCGCCGACCTCCACTTCTGGCTCGGCACGTTCGGCATCATCCTCTACGTCATCTCGATGTGGGTGTCGGGCATCAACCAGGGCATGATGTGGCGCGCCGAGAACCCGGACGGCTCGCTCATGTACCCGACGTTCCTCGAGACGGCGGTCACGGTGCGCCCGATGTACTGGATGCGCCTCATCGGCGGCTCGATGTACCTCGTGGGCTTCCTCCTCATGGGCTACAACGTCGTGAAGACGGTCGTGGGCGCGCCCGCGGTCGACGCCACCGTGAAGGTGGTCGAGCCCCCGCCGTCCCAAGAGGTGGCCTGGGCGAAGCTCGTGTTCGCGAAGCCGGTGCTCATCACGGTCGTCGTCTGCGCCGTCGCCGGCGCGGGCGCGATGTCGAACCTCTTCGTCAGCCCGCTCCTCGTGACGGTGGCCTTCATCGTCGCCATCACCGGCGCGATCGCGCTCCAGGCCGCCCGCAAGAAGAACCCCGGCGAGCCGACCTGGCACCGCCTGCTCGAGGGCCGCGCGCTCATCTTCACCGTGTTCGCCGCGATCGCGGTGCTCGTCGGCGGCGTCGCCGAGCTCGTGCCGTCGCTCACCATCAAGCCGGCGGAGATCGCCGGCAAGAACGACGTCCGGCCGTACCTGCCGCTCGAGCTCGAGGGGCGTGACGTGTACATCCGCGAGGGCTGCTACACCTGCCACTCGCAGATGATCCGGCCGATGCGCTTCGAGTCGAACCGCTACGGCGAGGTCTCGACGCTGTCGGACTCGATGTACGACCACCCCTTCCAGTGGGGCTCCAAGCGCTCGGGCCCCGACCTCGCGCGCGAGGGCGGGAAGTACCCGAACCTCTGGCACGCGAAGCACATGGTCGATCCCCGCTCCATCAGCGAGGGCTCGAACATGCCGCCGTACGCCCACCTCGTGAGCGAGCAGCTCGATCTCACGCGCACGGTGGACAAGGTGGCGGCGATGAAGGCGATCGGCGTGCCCTACACGCAGAACGACATCGCGACCGCCGAGCTCGACGCGCGCGCGCAGGGCGAGGCGATCTCGAAGGACCTGAAGGCCAACGGCTTCGACGCCCCCGCCGACAGCCGCCTGGTGGCGCTCATCGCGTACCTCCAGCGCATCGGCAAGCCGCAGCCCGCGCCCATCACCAAGCCGAAGGACGCGGTCTCGCTGGGAGGTGGCCAATGAAACAGCAGCTGCTCGCCCAGAGCCCGTTGCTCGTCTACCCCATCGTCGCGTTGTTCATGTTCATCATGATCTTCCTCTACGTGACGTGGAACACCTACCGGAAGCGGGCGGCGTCGTACGACGGCGTCGCCAGCCTTCCCCTCTCGGACGGCAACGCCGCCGAGGGTCTCGAGGAGGAGAGCCGTCATGAGTGAGCGTCGCGATCTCGAAGCCGAGAAGCGGGAAGCCGTCCTCCACGAGGTCGACGGCATCAAGGAGTACGACAACGACCTGCCCCGGTGGTGGCTGTGGGTGTTCTACGGCACCATCGGCTTCGCTGCGGTGTACTGGTACCAGTACGAGGTCACCAAGTTCGCCGACAGCCCGGGCAAGGCCTACCAGGCGGACATGGACCGCATCGCCTCCGAGCAAGCGGCGAAGAACCCGGTCACCGCCGAGTCGCTCGCGGCCCTCGCGAAGGACGACAAGAAGGTCGCGCAGGGCAAGGAGATCTACGCGCAGAACTGCGCGTCGTGCCACCGCGCCGACGGCGGCGGCAACGTCGGCCCCAACCTCACGGATTCGCACTGGATTTACGGTGGGGCGCCGATGTCGATCTACACCACCGTCAACAAGGGCCAGGCCGAGAAGGGCATGCCCGCGTGGGGCCCGCCCCTGGGGCTCGCGCGCGTCCAGGCCGTAACTGCCTACGTGCTCTCCATCAAGGGGACCAACGCTCCGGGCGGCAAGCCTCCTCAAGGCACCGAAGAAGTGACGCAACGCTGAGCACCGGTCCGGGGGAACACTGGCTCCCAAGGACGACGTCATGGCATCGAAGAACCTCCCCATCATCAACTCGAAGGTCGCCGAGAGCGCCCTCCAGGTCGACGGCACGCGCAAGAAGGTGGTGCCCGCCGACGTACGGGGGAGGTTCATCTGGGCGCGGCGCGCGGTCTTCGCGCTCCTCATCGCGGTCTGGGCCGGCTTGCCCTGGTTGAAGATCAAGGGCAACCCGGCGCTGTTCATCGACGTGCCGCACCGGCGCTTCTACATCTTCGGCGCCACCTTCAACTCGCAGGACATCTGGCTCGTCTTCTTCCTGATGACGGGGACGGCGTTCGCCCTCGTCGTCACGACGTCGCTCCTCGGGCGCGTGTGGTGCGGCTGGGCGTGCCCGCAGACGGTGTTCATGGAGTCCTTCTTCCGGCCCATCGAGCGCCTCATCGGCGGGCCGCGCGAGAAGCGCCTCCGCCGATCGGCCGAGAGCGGCTTCGACGCGGTTTGGCGCGGGATCCTCACCCACGTGCTCTTCCTCGCCGCGGCGCTCGTGGTGGCGCACATCTTCGTCTCGTACTTCGTGTCGCTGCCGGCGCTCTGGGCGATGATGCACCAGAGCCCCGGCGAGCACCCGGAGGCGTTCGGGTGGATGGTCGCGCTGACGGTGCTCTTCTACGCGAACTTCGCGCACTTCCGCGAGCAGCTCTGCGTCGTCGTCTGCCCGTACGGGCGCCTCCAGTCCGTGCTCCTCGACGACGACTCGCTCGTCATCGGCTACGACGAGAAGCGCGGCGAGCCCCGCGGCAAGGCCGCGAAGGCCGAGAAGTCCGACACGGCCGAGAAGGCCGAGCCGCTCGGCGACTGCGTGGACTGCAAGCGCTGCGTGGTGGTCTGCCCGACGGGCATCGACATCCGCAACGGTCTCCAGATCGACTGCGTCGCGTGCACCCAGTGCATCGACGCGTGCGACGAGATCATGGACAAGCTCAAGCGCCCCCGCGGGCTCGTCCGCTACGACTCGCTGCGCGGGCTCCGCCACGAGAAGAAGCGCATCTTGCGCCCGCGCCTGGCCGTCTACGCGGTGCTCGGCGTCGCGGGCCTCGTCGCCGCCACCCTCGCGTTCCGGCGGCACCAGTCGTTCGAGGCGTCGATGTTCCGCGTCCCGGGCGCCCCGTTCGTGCGCGAAAACGGGCAGATCCGCAACAGCTACACCGTCCACTTGGTCAACAAGCAGGCGCAGACCGAGACGTTCCTCATCGAGCCCTTCGCCCAGCCGGGGTACTCGTTCAACGTCCCCACCCCCGAGGTCTCGCTCGAGTCGATGAGCTCGCGGAGCATCCCCGTCGTGGTGACGATGCCTCAGGCGGACTACCACGGCGACACGCGCATCAAGGTGAAGGTCGTCCACAAGGGTGGCACCGAGGTCAAGGAGCTGTCCTCCACCTTCCTGGGGGCGCGGTGACGGCGGCGCTCGCGACCGCCGGCGTCGGGCTCGCGCTCGGCCTCTTCGGCAGCGTTCACTGCGCGTCGATGTGCGGCGGCATCGCGAGCGCCTACTGCGCCAAGAGGACGGCGCCGGGGGCGTCAGTCGCGTTCAGCGCGGGCCGGGTGATCTCGTACGCGGCCCTCGGCGCGGCCTTCGGCGCCCTGGGCGCGGGCTCGGGAGCGCTCCTGCCGGCCGACACGGTGAAGCTCGCCCTCCGCGGCCTCGCCGCGGTGGTCATGCTGTTCGTGGGGCTCTCGCTCGTCGGGTTGCCGTCGCCGCTCGCGCGGATCGAGGCGCTCGGCAAGCGCGTCTTCGCCCCCGTGGCCCCGCTCGCGAGCCGCATGATCGGCTCCGGCGAGCGCCGCCACGCGGTGCTGGCGGGCCTCGTGTGGGGCCTCATCCCTTGCGGGATGATCTACTCCGCGCTCGCCCTCGCGGCCTCGGCCGGCTCGGCCGCGAGCGGCGCGCTGGTGATGGCGGCGTTCGGCCTCGGCACGCTCCCGATGATGGCCGCGCTCGGCGCGGTCGTCTCGGTGATGGCGAAGCGCCGGGTGTCGAGCCCCTGGCCGCGCCGGGTCGCGGGCGGCCTCGTCCTCGGCTTCGGGATCTTCGGCGCGGCGCAGTCGGTGATGGCCGCCGGCGCGCTCGACGGTCTCGCGGCGCCGCGCGGCGCCAAGGTGTGTTGCCCCAACCCGAGCGCGGGTGGGGGCGGGCCGTGAACGTCAGCGCAGGGAGGCACGGGTGGAAGGCGCGATGAGCACACAAGAACTCGATCGACAAGAAGACTCGACTCCCCTCAGCGGTGAGCAGATCGAGTCGGTCCTGGGCAAAGGCACGATGGGCCGCGTCGGGTGCATCTCGGGCGGCCGAGTGCTCATCGTGCCCATCAGCTACGTCTACGACGGCGAATCCATCTACGGCTGCTCCTTCGACGGGATGAAGATCCGCGCGATGCGAGAGCACCCGAACGTGTGCTTCGAGGTGGAGCAGGTCGAGAAGAACGGGCAGATCCGCACCGTCCTCGTCTGGGGCGACTACCGCGAGCAGACGGGCGAGGCCGCCGAGAGCGTCCTCGAGCTCTTCAAGATGCGGTTCGAGCGCGAGCTCGCGCGGCGCTACACCACCACCCAGGGCGGGCGCCACGAGCAAGCGATCTTCTACAAGCTCGCCATCACGAAAAAGACGGGCCGCATCGATCGCCCGTTGCGCCGCGTAGCCATTGCGTGTTTGTCTCGGAAGAAGACCTGACACGGAGAACGAACATGGCAACGAAGGCCGAGCGCGCGAAGTACGACGAAGAGCGGAAGCACGACGCCAAGAAGCCGAAGAAGAAGGCGGCGGCGAAGAAGTCGCGGATGAGCCCGCGCACCGACGAGGCCGGCGCTCCGGCGCACGACAACGCGCGCGCGGGCCGCAAGTCCACCGTGGCCAAGGAGGAGCACGCGGCCGGCGAGCGCCCCGCCCGCAAGTCGACCCGCAAGAGCGCGAACCGCGCCAAGGCCGACTCGAACCTCGTGCTCCGGGCCGAGCGCGCGGCCCGTTCGCCCGACACCCGCGCCCGCAAGGCGAAGGCCAAGGCGACGAAGGCGCGCGGCAAGAAGAAGTAGGGCGTGTGATCGAGCGTCAGCCGCGGCGAGGGAGCCAGGCGCCGCCGGCGACCCAGGCCGCGCCCTCGACGCCGTGGCGCCGGTCCGTCGCCTGCGCGTCCACGAGGCGCACGAGGCGCTCGCGGACGCCGCTGTCGGGGGCGGCGCTCTCGGGGGCGGCGTCGGCGTCGTCGACGCGCGAGCGCCGCGCAGCGTCGTGCGCCGCGGAGCGGCCCCGCCCGCGAGGTCGCGGCGCGGCGCTCACGCGAGCTGCCTCACCGCGTCGAGCGCGGCGACCCGATAGGCCTCGGCGAGGGTCGGGAAGTTGAAGACGTTGTCGACGAAGACGTCGACCGGCATCTTGGCGAGGAGCGCCATCTGGCCGACGTGGACGAGCTCGGCGGCGCCTTCGCCGACGATCTGGACGCCGACGAGCCGGCGCCCCTCCTCGGCCACCACGAGCTTGAGGAGGCCGTCCTGGGCGGCCGCGATGTGGCCGCGGGTGAGCTCGTCGAAGCGCGCCCGCCCGACGACGCACGGGCCGACCTTCGCGGCGTCCTCGGCGGTGAGGCCGACGGACGACATCTCGGGGATGGTGTAGACCGCCATCGGCACGAGGTCGTGGCCGGGGGCCGCGGGCAGACCGAGCGCGTGGCGCATCGCGCGGCGCCCCTGCTCCACCGCCGACGACGCGAGCGCGGGAGGGCCGATGACGTCGCCGACGGCGTAGACGCCGGGCGCTCCCGTCCGGCAGTGCTCGTCGACCGAGAGGAGGCCCCGGCGGTCGACGGTGAGGCCCGCGGCCTCGGGGGCGAGCGCGCGTACGTTGGCGACGCGGCCGAGGGCCACGAGGGCCTTCTCGCTCGAGACGACCTCGCCGCTCGGCAGGTGGGCGACGACGGCGTCGACGCCGTTCCACTCCACGCCGCTCGGGAGCGCGCCGCCGACGTAGCGCCCGCCCGCGAGCTCGAGGGCCCGCACGAACGCGAGCGACAGCTCGGGATCGAGGAAGCCGAGGGGCCGCGGGGCCTTGTCGATCATCGTCACCGCCGTGCCGAGGCTCGCGAAGATCGAGGCGTATTCGCTGGCGATGACGCCGGCGCCGATGACGGTGAGCGAGCGCGGGAGGTAGGCCATCGACAAGAACGAGTCGCTGTCGAGGACGTTCTCGTGATCCACCGGGATCCCGTCGGGGATGCGCGGGCGGGAGCCGGTGGCGACGACGACGGTGGGCGCGGTCACGGTCCGCGCCGAGCCGTCGAGCATCTGCACGCGCACCACCCGCGGCTCCACGAACCGCGCGCGCCCGCGCCAGAGGGTCACGTCGTTCTGCGCGAGCCGCTGCCCCATGAACGCGTCGTGCGCCTTCACCACCGCGCTCATGCGCGACATGAGGCTCTCCAGGGTGCGGCCGGCGTGGGGCTCGAGGGGGAAGAGCCCGGCGGTGCGGCTCTCGAAGGCGCGCACCGCGATCGCGGTCTCGCGGAGCGTCTTGCTCGGGATCGTCCCGCGTCGGACGCACTCGCCGCCGACGCTCACGGCCTCGTCGACGAGGACGACGTGTTTGCCGGCCTGGGCGGCCTGGATCGCGGCCGTCTGGCCGGCGGGCCCCGCGCCGAGGACGACGACGTCGACGGCCGTCGCGGAGCTCACGAGCAGCTCCGCGCGCGGGTCACGATCTCGTCCTTCTTCTCGAGCAGCGCGGCGACGTCGTCCGGGTAGAGGCCGATCAGCGGGAGCGTGGGGTGGAGCGCGAACACCTCGAGCGGCGGGGCCTCACGGCTCCCGAGCGCGAACGCGGCGATGTCGTCGGCGAGCGCGACGAGCGCGATGTGGGTCCGGTCGCCCGGCGCGGCGAAGGGCGCGTGGTGGTGGAGCACCACCTCCGCCAGCGCGGGGGGGAGCTGCCACTCGGTGACGAGCGCGGCTCCGGCCTGCGCGTGGAGGTCGTCGACGAGGCGCTGCTCCGCCTCGGCCGAGAGGCGCTTGCCGAGCTCGGCCTGCAGATCCACGATCGCCTGGAGGACGATCGGCCGGCCCACGTCGTGGAGCAAGCCGGCGAGGAACGCGGTCTCGACGTTGAGGCGGCGGGTGCGCGCGATCTCCTGGGCGAAGGCGGCGCACACCACCGCCAAATCGAGCTCGCGCCGGATCTCCACCTCGCGCCCGCGGACGCGGAACGCCTTCGTCTGGCAGGCGATGACGAGGAGGATCTGGCGCAGCCCGCCGATCCCGAGGCGCGTGAGCGCCTGCTGGACCGACACGATGGGCTCGCGCGCGGCGTAGAGCGACGAGTTCGCCACCCGGAGGACGTGGGCCGCGACGGTGGGGTCCTTGCGCACGAGCTCGGCCAGCTTTCGCGCGTCGCAGCGCTCGTCCGCGGCCGCCGCGAGCACCTGCTGCACGACCTCCGGCAAC